>WFOY01000235.1 GCA_015487835.1 Aquificaceae bacterium | reverse complement strand
CTCAGCGGTATCGTAAAGAAGAGGTCCGTTGAGGTCCTCACGAGGGGAGGTGAGGTCCTAAGGGTGGAGTTCACGGAGGACCTTGGGGAAGTCTTCTTAGAAGGGCCCGTTTACAAGGTCTACGAGGGCACGCTCTCCCTTGAGATATTCTCCTGAAAGATGCCCAACTATCTTCTCAGGATCTCGTTCGTGGGGACGAGGTACTCGGGCTGGCAGGTCCAGCCAGGTGTCCCGACTGTACAGGGAGAGATCCAGAGAGCCCTCGGGACCATGTTCGGCGAAGAGGTGAAGGTTGTTGGATGTTGCAGGACGGACGCAGGCGTGCACGCCAAGGACTACGTAGCTAACTTCAAAACCGAAAGGTACATAGAGGAGATAAAAGTTCTGAGAGGCCTCAGCTCCCTCCTCCCCAGGGACATAGGTGTCTCAGAGGTGAGGGTCGTCCCGGATAGCTTCCACGCCAGGTACTCTCCAAAGGGTAAGGAGTACGTCTACAGGATCTGGAACGCTGAGTGGAGGGACCCCTTCATATACCCCTTCTCCTGGCACCTTCCAGGACGTATCGATACGAACGCCATGAAAGAGGCTGTGGGTATCCTGAGGGGGAAGCACGACTTTTCGGGCTTCGCCAAGCTGGAGGATGAAAAGAACACGGTCATAGATCTCGAGATAGACCTCAAAGCGGAAAACCACCTGATAGAGATAAGGTTCAGGGCGACCCACTTCTTAAGATACATGGTGAGACGCCTGGCAGGGTCTATAGTCTGGGTGGGCCAGGGGAGGTTAAAGCCCTCCGACCTACAAGAGTTCCTCAGCGGGAAGCACTTCCCCTACACAGCACCTTCCCAGGGACTGACCCTGGAGAGGGTGATCCTTTAGTCCTTTTTGACCTCAGCGGGTTCCTCTGCCTTCTCCTCTTCCTTTTTCTCGAAATCGGAGGGCTTTATGTCCTTCAACTGCTCCCTTATCTTCTTCCTCTCCTCCACCAGGGCTTTTAGCCTCTCATACTCCTCCATAGAAAAGCACATGACCTTCACCTCCTTAAGGTTTAATTTTAAACCCCAATCCCAGAAAGCGGATGTCCCTTGTTCATGGACAGCTTTGCTGTTTAGAAGTATATTAAGAGCTTAGGTTTTCTTTACCGTATAATACTTCCCCATGCAGAGGTTCCGCATAGCCGTACTCAGAGGTGACGGCATAGGTCCGGAGATAGTGGGTGAGACCCTCAGGGTCCTGAAGAAGGTGGAGGATCTCTTCGGTGTAAGCTTTGAGTTTGAGGAGGGGCTGATAGGGGGTGTAGCCATAGACAAGACCGGTGACCCTCTACCCGAGGAAACCCTCGAGTTATGCAAAAGGTCAGACGCCATACTGCTCGGGGCAGTGGGTGGTCCGAAGTGGGACGACCTCCCCACCGATAGGAAACCCGAGAAGGGACTTCTGAGGATAAGGAAGGACCTGGACCTCTACGCCAACCTGAGACCTGCAAAAGTGTGGGACCCTCTTATAGACGCGTCCCCGTTAAAACCGGAGGTGGTAAGGGGGACTGACATGATAGTGGTGAGGGAGCTGACAGGAGACCTGTACTACGGGGAACCGAGGGGTGTTTTTGAGGAGAACGGGAAGAGGGTGGGCGTGAACACGATGATGTATACGGAAGACGAGATAAGGAGGGTGGTCAGGAAGGCCTTTGAGATAGCCAAGAAGAGGAGGAAAAAACTTACCAGCGTTGACAAGGCCAACGTCCTCGAGGTGAGCGGGCTCTGGAGGGAGATCGTGGAGGAGGAGAGTAAAAACTACCCTGAAGTTGAGGTAGAGCACCTCTACGTGGACAACTGCGCCATGCAGATGGTCAGGCGTCCGAGCAGCTTCGACGTTATCGTGACGGGGAACATGTTCGGGGACATACTCTCCGACGAGGCGGGTGTGATCGTGGGGAGCCTGGGCATGCTCCCGTCCGCGAGCATGGGTGACCGATACGCCCTGTACGAACCAGTCCACGGGTCAGCCCCCGATATAGCCGGCAAGGGTATAGCGAACCCCATAGCTACGATACTCTCCGCGAGTATGATGCTGAGGTTCTCCTTCGGACTTGCTGAGGCGAGCGACCTAATAGAGAAGGCTGTTGAGAGGACCCTGGAGGAGGGCTGGAGGACACCCGACATACGGTCGGAGGGCTGCAAGGAGGTAGGAACGAAGGAGATCACCGACAGGATAATCGAGAACATGGAGAGGTTGAGGCATGAGAAGGTTTAGTTTGCTGGTCGTTCTCTTCGTAGGTGTTGCCTTCTCAGGATGGGTAGAGGGTCTAAGAGGCTTCTTCTCAAGGGAGGGCTATGTCGTTGAGGTAACGGACGGGGAGGTTATCCTGGACCTGGGCAAGGGCAAGGTCCATGTGGGAGAGAGGTTCAAGGTCGTGAAGCCCGGAGAGAAGATAGTCCACCCGGTTACGGGAGAGGTCCTCGGGACCAGGGAGGAGGTCCTTGGCAGGGTGAAGGTATCGGAGGTGGAGGAGAGGTTCTCGGTTGCGGAGATACTGGAGGACAGGGGTATAGTGAAGGGTCTGAAGGTGAGGGTGGAGGTCGGTGAGGTCTGCTTCAGTGGGAGCAGAGAGGGTCTCTTCAAGGTGAGCTCGGTTTTAGAAAAGGTAAGGCAAGGTGAGGACTGCGAGTACGTTGTGAGGGAGTTCGAAGGTGGTGTAGGTGTCGAGTTCAACGGTAGGGCCGTGGCCTTCTTTGAGAAGCCGATACCCGTGGTCAGGCAGAGGGAAAGATCGTACGTGCCCGAGGACTTCTCCTTCAGGTCCAAGTTCCTGATCTCCTTCAACGGCCTTCCCCTGTCTGCGGACACCTGCGACCTCTTCGGCAGAGGGAAGGAGTACCTTGCGGTCCTCTTCGAGAACAAGCTGGAGTTCTACGAGATCCTGAGAGGTGAGCCGGTCAAGTTCACATCCATGTACCTGCCCGCCGGTTATCCGGTATCCGTTCAGTGTGCGGACCTGGAAGGGTCTGGAAAGGACCTGATAATCATAAACCTCATCTCCGACGGCAAGGCGAGCTCGGCGGTTGCCAGGGTGGTTGGGGAGAGTCCCGTGGTGGTCATAGACAGGATCCCCTACCTAATGGCTGTCCTCGATAAGGAGAGACCCCAGGAGACCTTCGTTGGCCAGAGGTTCGATATGGAGTGGGGCGAGGTCAAGAAACTTAAGATCTCCGGGAACAGCGTTACCGAAGCGGGGGACTTCGAAGCACCACCGGGTTTTAGGGTTGACGGTGCTATGATGATGGAAGGCCTGATCATATTCATAGATGGGGACGGTTATCTTAGAGCTTACAGGGGTCCTGACCAGGTGTTCTCTAAGGAGGGCTTCGGGACCTCCTACACATCTGTGGAGCTTCCTGTGATCTATGGAGAGGAGGAGGGAAGCGGTTACCACTTCTATCCAAGACCCTTCAAGGTCAAGGTCTTAAAGAGGTACTTCGCCGGGGTCGTCAGGAACGTGACCAGTCCCATATTCAGGTTCCTGGACGTCTCCAAGTTCACGGAGGGTGAGTTATACCTGTTGGTCCCGAGGAAGGGCAAACTTCTGGACATAAAGAAGGTTCAGGGCAGAAAGATGGAGGAGGCTGTCCAGGCCGTTGTGGTAACGAAGGAGGGCAGGATCTTCGTGATAACTGGCAGGAAGGGAACGATACCTATCCAGAACAGGGGGGACCTGTTCGAGATAGAGATAAACCCTATTTAGTCTTGGCGGAGACAGGGTACTCCACTAAGGTGATCCTGAAGACCTCGTCGAGGTGTGAGACGAAGTGGAGGTTCATCTTGTCCCTCACGTACTCGGGCAGATCTTCGAGGACCTCGTCTTTGTTCTTATCCGGGAGTATGACCTCGTATATGCCCGCCCTCTTGGCGGCTAATATCTTCTCCTTGAGGCCTCCCACGGGCAGGACCCTTCCCCTCAGGGTTATCTCCCCGGTCATGGCCACGTCCATCCTGACAGGCGTGTCCGTAAAGAGGGATATGAGGGCTGTGGCTATCGCTACCCCTGCGGAAGGTCCGTCCTTGGGAACGGCCCCCTCGGGAACGTGTATGTGGACGTCCACCGAGGAGAACATATCTGGATCTATGCCGTAGGCTTCAGCGTTGGCCTTTATGTAGGAGAGGGCAGCCTGGGCGGACTCCTTCATTATGTCCCCGAGAGAACCTGTGAGAAGGAGGTTGCCCTTACCCTTCATCTTCGTCGCTTCGATGAACATGATCTCACCGCCCGTCTCGGTCCAGGCGAGGCCAGTGGCTATGCCGACCAGAGGTTCCTTCTCCTTCTCGGGCTTGTACCTCGGGACGCCGAGGAGCTTCCTCACCTCCTCCCTTGTTATCCTGAAGGGTCCCTCCTCTCCCTTTATCTTCTTGACGGCTATCTTCCTAAGGATCGAGGATATCTGCCTCTGGAGGTTCCTGACCCCCGCCTCCCTTGTGTAGCTCCTTATGATCTCGAGGATCGCCTCATCCTCGAACTCAACGTCCTCCTCCTTTAGCCCGTGGAGGGGTATGAGCTTGGGTATAAGGTGCCTCTTGGCTATGAAGAGCTTTTCCTCCTCAGAGTAACCTGAGAGGTGGATTATCTCCATTCTGTCGAGTAGGGCTGGAGGTATGGTGTCTGCCCTGTTCCCTGTGCATATGAAGATCACCTCGGAGAGGTCGAAGGGCAGGCCTATGTAGAGGTCCGTGAAGTTCCTGTTCTGCTCTGGGTCGAGGACCTCAAGGAGTGCGGCTGCCGGATCACCCTGGAAGGAGATGGCGAGCTTGTCTATCTCGTCGAGCATGATGAGGGGATTTTTAGTCCCAGCCTGCTTTACCGCCTGGATTATCCTTCCGGGCATGGCTCCTACGTAGGTCCTCCTGTGACCCCTTATCTCCGCCTCGTCCCTTATACCACCGAGGGCTATCCTAACGAACTTCCTACCAAGGGCTTCCGCTATCGACTTTCCGAGGGAGGTCTTCCCCACCCCCGGAGGACCTATGAAGGCGAGTATCTGGGCCTGGGACTCCCCTTCCCGGGTGAGCCTCTTCACGGCGAGGTACTCCACTATCCTGTCCTTTACCTTCTCAAGGTCGTAGTGGTCCCTGTCGAGGATCTGGCGGGCCCTCTCCAGGTCGTAGTTGTCCTCGGTCCTCACGTTCCAGGGGAGTTCCAAGACCCAGTCGAGCCAGGTCCTTATGACCCCAGCCTCCGCCGAGTCGGGGTGGAGTCTTTCGAGCCTCTTTATCTGCTTCTCTATCTCTTTCCTGACGGACTCCTCGAGCTTTAGATCTTCGAGCTTCTTCCTGTACTCCTCTATCTCCGCCTTCCTCTCGTCCGCCTCGCCCAGCTCCTCCTGGATGGCTTTTAGCTGCTGTCTCAGGAAGTACTCCCTCTGCTCCTTCTCTATCTGCTCCCTGGCCTGGGTGGATATCTGCTGCTTCACCTCTAAGATACCCACCTCGTTTATGAGGAACTGGTAGACCTTCCTCAGCCTCTCCCTCGGGTCGAAGGTCTCGAGAATGGTCTGGGCTTCCTTAGATTTCATCTCGAGTATGGAGGCGACCAGGTCAGCCAGCCTCCCTGGATCTTCGAGGTCCCTTATGATCATCAGGATGTCGGGGATGACCTGTTTCCCTAAGGAGACCGCCTTGTCGAGGAGTTCCTTGACTGACTTTATGAGGGCCTTGTCCTCCACGGTTAGTTCCGATTCCGCGATCTCCTTCTCGTCCACAGGTTCCACGAGGGCCGAGAGGAAACCATCCTTCTGTTGAACGCTCCTTATGATCCCCCTCTTTATACCCTGGACTAGGACCTTCACCCTGTTCTCCTCTATGGGAACGACCCTGAGAACGTGGGCTATCGTGCCTACCGAGTATATATCCTCAGGTTTTGGGTCCTCCGTGTCCTTGTCCTTCTGGAGAACCAAAAATATCAGCCTGTCCGTCTTGGAGGCCTCCTCCACCGCCTTTATCGAAAAGGTCCTGCCCACGAAGAGAGGAAGGACCATGGTGG
>WFOY01000234.1 GCA_015487835.1 Aquificaceae bacterium | reverse complement strand
GGTGAACTGCAACCCCGAGACCGTGTCCACGGACTACGACACCGCCGACAAGCTCTACTTCGAACCCATAGTCCTCGAGCATGTCCTTGCCATAATAGACAGGGAAAGGCCTGACGGGGTAATGCTCCAGTTCGGGGGCCAGACACCTCTCAAGATCGCCATCTCTCTGAAGAGGGAGGGGGTCAGGATACTCGGGACCCAGCCCGAGGACATAGACAGGTCTGAGGACAGGGACCTCTTCAGGAAGCTGATCATAGAACTGGGTTTAAAACAACCCGATAGCGGGACAGCCAGAAGCCTCGAGGAGGCCCTGAAGGTGGCAGAGGGCATAGGTTACCCTGTGCTGGTGAGGCCCTCCTACGTCCTCGGCGGTAGGGCCATGAAGATAGTTTACGACGAGGAGGACCTTAAGGCTTACCTCGAAGAGGCGGTCAGTGTTAGCTACGAGAGACCCATACTTATAGACAAGTACCTCCAGGACAGCATAGAGCTTGACGTGGACGCGATCGCCGACGGTGAGGACGTCCTCATAGGAGCCGTGATGGAGCACATAGAGGAGGCCGGTGTGCACTCAGGCGACAGCGCTGCATCCATACCTCCCTACTCCCTCGATGTAGATACGGTCGAGGAGGTGAAGCGCCAGTCCAGGATCATAGCCAGATCTCTCCGTGTTAAGGGGCTGATAAACCTCCAGATGGCTGTGTGTGACGGTGAGGTTTACGTCCTTGAGGTGAACCCCAGGGCCTCCAGGACCGTACCCTTCGTCAGCAAGACTATAGGTTACCCCTTGGCCAAGATGGCAGCCAAGGTGAGCCTCGGTAGGAAGCTGAGAGACCTGGTTCCCGAGGTGTTCGAGAGGCTGAGTAAGGGGGAGGCCCACCCCTGCTCCGACTTCCTCAGGAAGGACATCAAACTCTACAGCATAAAGGAGGTCGTGTTTCCATGGGCCAGGTTCCCCGAGGTGGACCCCCTCCTCGGGCCTGAGATGAAGAGCACCGGTGAGGTTATGGGTGTGGACCAGGACTTCGGACTTGCCTTCTACAAGGCCCAGCTCGCGGCCGGAAACAGACTCCCCCTAGAGGGTAGCGTCTTCATCAGCGTGGCCGACAGAGACAAGGAGAAGATAATAGACCTGGCAAAAGGTTTCCTAAATCTGGGCTTTAAGGTGATCGCTACCACGGGAACTCACAGATTTTTAAGGTCAAAAGGGATCCCCTCCCAGCACGTTCTGAAGATCTCGGAGGGAAGACCCCACGTGGTGGACATGATGAAGAACGGGGAGGTCCACCTGGTGATAAACACACCTTCGGGAAAGAGGGAGATAAGCGACGCTTACTTCATAAGGAGGGCGGCGGTCCAGCACAGGATACCCTACACCACAACCGTGAGGGGAGGCTACGCCATACTGAGGGCCATAGAGAGCTACAAGAACCTTGTGGCCAAGGGTGAGGGGCTGAGGATATACGCCTTACAGGACCTCCACCGATGAAACCCACTGCTCAAAGGCCCTGTAAGAACTCCTAACGTTCGGCCCCGCCGCAACGAACCTGAAACCCAAAGAGCGGGCTGCCTCCTCCAACCTCTGGAACTCCTCGGGCGAGTAGTACTTTACCACGGGGTGGTGTCTCAGAGAGGGCTGGTAGTACTGTCCTATGGTCAGGACGTCACACCCGACCTTCCTTAGGTCCTCCATCACCCTCAGGATCTCCTCCTCCCTCTCCCCAAAACCCACTATAAGGGCGGACTTGGTAAGCAGACTGGGGTTGGTCTCCTTGGCTATCTTGAGGACCTCTAAGCTCCTCCTATAGTCTGCACCTCCCCTCACCCTCGGGTAAAGCCTCGGGACCGTTTCCACGTTGTGGGCCAACACATCCGGACCCTCAAGGACGACCGACTCGATAGCCCTCACGTTCCCCCCGAAGTCCGGGATCAGGACCTCCACCTTTATCCCTGGGAGTTCTCTCCTTAGAAGCCTTATACAGGCTACGAACTGGGAGGCACCACCGTCAGTAAGGTCGTCCCTGGTCACGGAGGTTATGACCACGTACCTGAGGCCCAAGGTCTTCACAGCCTCGAGGAGCCTGTAAGGTTCCTCCGGGTCCGGAGGTGATGGCGATCCCCTCCTCACGTTGCAGAAGCTACACCTCCTGGTGCACCTGTCCCCAAGGATCATGAAGGTGGCCGTTCCCGACCCGAAGCACTCGGATATGTTGGGACATCTGGACTCCTCGCAGACCGTGTTTAGGCGGGACCTCCTCAGGATCCTCTTCACCCTGTGAACCTCTGAGAGTTTGAGGACTGGCTTGGTGTGCATGTTAAGATCTTAAATTAATCCCATGGGCTACGTGGACATAAGGCCTGAGCAGATATACGAGTTTGAGGAGAAGGTGATCGTGGACGTCAGGAGCCCCCAGGAGTTCGAGGAGTTCCACATACCTGGGGCGGTGAACGTCCCCCTCTTCGAGGACGAGGAGAAGAGGCAGATAGGCGACGTTTACAGGACGAAGGGGGAGGGAGAGGCCAGGAAGGTTGGGGAGAGGATAGCCCTCAGAAAGATAAAAGACCTGGCCGATAAGGTGAGAAAGTTGAAGGAAAAGCACAGGAACGTGATCGTTTACTGCTGGCGTGGAGGCATGAGAAGCAAGGGTTTCTGCGAGGCCATGGCCAGCATGGGTATAGACACCTTCAGGATAGCGGGGGGATACAGGGCCTACAGGCAGTTCATCCTAAGGGACATGGTCAGGATACTGGAAAACGTGGAGTTCATAGTGCTTACAGGGAAGACGGGGGTTGGAAAGACTAAGATCCTGAGACTCCTCAAAGGCAGAGGGAACCCGGTCATAGACCTGGAAGATCTCGCCATGGACAGGGGATCCGTCTTCGGGAGCGTCGGGCTGAGGAGGAAGGTCTCCCAGAAGATGTTTGACTCCCTTATATACGAGGACCTGAGGCGAATAGGGGAGGGTCCCGTTTTCATAGAGGATGAGAGCAGGTGGATAGGTAACGTCCACATACCCGAACCCTTATGGGAGAAGAAGGGAAAGGGTATCTACGTAGAGATCACAGCCTCCCTGGAGACCAGGATCAGGAACATACTTGAGGACTACACCTCCACCGAGGGCTGGGAGAAGGAGGCAAGAGAAGCGATCCACAGGATCAGGAAGTACCTCGGCCCTCAGAAGTTCAGCTACGTCCTCGAGAGGTTCGACCGGGGGGACTACAGGGAGGTGGTCAGGTTCCTCATAGAGGAACATTACGACAGGAGATACAAGACCTTCGGAGAACCTGTGCTTACCCTAAGCTGCGACGACCCCAAGAGGTGCGTCGAGGAACTCGAGAGGTTCCTCGCAGAGAGGTTCTATGAGGGTAAGGTTCAGGATAGCAGCTTACGTAGGAGATAGACGCCTCTCCAAGAGGGACCTCGACGGTGAGAGGGACCCTCTTTTGATAGGCATAAGGTACCTGTTAGAGTTCAAGTACTTGGAGGCCAACAAGTGGATCCTACTGGCCGAGGACTGCTGGGAGAAGTACGTGATCCTTGGTTTAACGAACTTAGCCTTAGGGCAGGAGGATCAGGCGGAGGAGTTCCTCTCCCAGGCGGACAGGCATACGAGAAAGACTGACCTCAGGATAGTTGTTGAGAAGCCAGAAAAAGGTCTCAGGAAGGAGATAAGGTCGGCTGCCGACGCTTACACCGTTCAGAACCTGTAACCGAGGGAGAGGTTCAGCATGTGAGCGGATATGTCTGAGAACTCTCCTCTCACCCTGTCGTTGGAGACAGATCTGTCCTTCTTTAGGAAGAGAAGGTAAGCCAAGCCGACCTCCACCTTAGGTGAGGGTGTGTATATACCTCCCAGTGACAGTATCCAGCCGTCCGAATCGGGAAGCTCGAAGCCGACCGACCTACCAGGTATGGGCGTCTCATCGTAGGCCACCCCTCCCATGAGGGTCAGGTCATCCCTGATCCGGTGGAACACCCCCACCCTGTATGTGTTTGTGTCGTCCCAGTCCTTCTCCTGAGG
>WFOY01000233.1 GCA_015487835.1 Aquificaceae bacterium | reverse complement strand
TGGGCGACCTTCAGGTTTCCGCAGACAACGACCTTTCTCGCACCGGCACTCCTGAAGGCCCTGGCGTCCTCTTCGGTCTTCGCCACAACGAGATGGAAGTATTTAACAGCCCACCTCTCGAGGAGGTCCCCCTTGGACCTTGCGCTGATCAGTATCTTCTTAGCCCTGGTGAACCTGACGAGGGAGACCCAGATCTCTCTCTCCACCAGGATCAGGGCCCTTGGTCTCACCAGGTCCTCCAGCTTCCTCACCAGGAAGGGGAGGTCAAGGGGTAGGGGGAAGAGGGCGTCGTAGAGGTCGCCCACACCCTCCAGAAAGGTCTTTGCCCTCGGGGAGAAGTAGGTGAGGAAGACCTTGAACCTCTTTCTGATATGTTTTATGAGCGGCCTGGCCGTGTTGAACTCACCCACGCTGGCACAGTGGACCCAGACCCAATCACCTTCTGGTATAAGGGGTTTCTCAAGCAGGAGTCTCCTTCTGAGATCCCAGTTCATAGGGGAACCTAAAATTATAGTATGAAGGTTCTCCTACTGATTTACTCGAAGCTTGTGTCCACAAACAAGAAAGACCTCTACAGGGACTTGGAGAGGAACTTAGAGATCCTGAACAAGGTTATAGGCATAGACAGCGTTTACGCATCTATAAGCTCCCACTTCAAGGACCTGTTCGACAGGTTTCCCGATGTATGCTTCATAAACAACCTCAGGGACTCCTCCGTATTCGGTGCTTACAAGGGTCTGAGGAAGCTGAGGGGTGACGACGTTCTTATCTTGGACGGAGGCGTTAAGGTGACCAGGGACCTCCTCTTCAAGTTCCTTGGCAGGATCCACGTAACGGTGGGGACCGTGAAGGAGAGATGGGCGGGGATAGCCCTCGTAAAGATGAGGGACTTAGACTACGTCATCCGCAGCTTGGAGAAGAACTTTGAGGGGACCATGATCGACGCCTTCAGAACGCTTAGGGATACCTACAGCATAGTGACCGAGTTCTTAGACCTGGAAGAGGATACGGGCGGGGCGATATTGAATATAAAATAGAGTTAGCTCACTGGGGGGTAAGAGAATGGTAGACCCTGATATACTGCTCATAGCGATAGTAGAGATGATAGAGGGGGTGAAGAATCTCATAGGGGACAAGGGGGCCAACGCGGTTCTGAGGGACGCGGGAAGGCACAGCGGACCGAGGCTGCTTGAGAGCTTAATAGGGAAGCTGCCCGAGGTTCTGGATAAGGAGGAGGCCCTTCGTAGAACATGCATGATGCTGGAGGAGCTCGGCTTCGCTAAGAAGGTGGCCAAGGAGGACGGAAAGATCACTGTGGAGAACGATATATTCAGCGATGCCATAAGGGAGGAGAACGTGGAGAGGTCCCCCGTGATCTACTTCTTCATGGGACTCTTCGAGGGCTTCGTCCAGTTCATGGCCGAGGACAAGGTGGTACTGACTCCCCAGGAGATACAGAAGGGTAGGTTTGTGTTCTCCTACTCCTGAACCCTCAGGTAGCTGATACTCTCTATGTGATACGTCTGGGGGAACATATCCACAAGCCTTACGCCTTCCAAGGTGTAGCCGCGCTTGGTCAGGTATCTTATGTCCCTCGCGAGGGTGGACGGGTTGCAGGAGATGTAGATTATTCTCTCGGGTTTGTTCATGGTCAGAACCTTGATCTCACCCTCCTCAAGGCCACCCCTCGGTGGGTCCAGTAAAACCAGGTCTATCAGGTCTCCCCCTCTCGCCTTTAAAAACCTGTAGGCGTCAGACTTTACGAAGATGACGTTGTCTCTCCCGTTTATCCTCGCGTTGTACTCTGCGTCGTCAACGGCCGACCCGTTCACATCGGACCCCTCTATGAAGTTACCCCTCTCCGAAAGTGGCAGCGTGAAGAAACCCACCCCGCAGTGGAGGTCGAGGGCCCTCCTGAATTCCACCCCTTCGGTGATAGCTCCTATGAACCTCTCCCACAGGGTGTGGTTCACCTGGAAGAAGGAGTCCGCACTGACCCTGAAGGTCCACCTTCCCACCCTTACGTAGGTGTGATCCCTACCTATCCAGTACCTTCTGTTCAGTATTAGCCTCAGCCTCGAGTAGTTCCCGACACCGACAACCTCCTTCGGCAGGTGGTCCTCCCTCAGCTTCGAGAGGAGGTCCTTCTCCACCTCGGTAGGGGTGAGGAATTTGACCAGGAACTCATCCTCAGAGGGAGAGTACATGACGTGTATCTCCTGGAGTTCGGGTATGTGGGGGGCCATATCTCGGAGGTGGGGCAGAAGGTCGTTTATCCTCGGGTGTGCCAGGGGACACATCTCCACGTCCACAACCTCTCTTGTGTTCCATCTGAAGAAACCCACCTTACCGTTCCTCACCTTGATCTGGACCTTGATCCTGTAACCCAGCTCCTGTCCGGAGGGGATCGGGTCCAGGACCTTGGGATCCCTGACCTTACCTATCCTCGAGAGGGTCTCTAAGAGCATAGCCTCCTTGACCTCCACCTGGTGGGTGTAGTCCATGTGCTGGATCTGACAACCCCCACACTCTCCGTAATAGGGACAGAAAGGGTCCCTCCTCGAAGGTGAAGGTATCACCACACGGCGGACCGTCGCCTCTGAGTAATCCTTCTTTTCCTCGATCACCTCAACGTCCACCAGCTCCTTGGGGGCCGCGTAACGCACGAAGAGAACCCTGTCGCCGGACCTCGCCAGACCGTAGCCCCCGTAGACGAGTTTCTCTATTGAAACCCTCAGAAGGTTCTCACTTGCCTCCTTCCTGTTCTCTAAGCTCCGTGATCCTCTCAAAGTCCTCCTCCGACATTACGTCTATGTGCCAGTCTGTCAGCTTGTGGGCGAGCTTGACGTTGGTCCCCTTCTTACCTATGGCCAAGGATAGCTGGTCCTTAGGGACAGCCACCTCGGCCCTGTCCTCCTCCGGGATCAGCCTTATGGCCGTCGGCTGTGCGGGTGAGAGAGCTCTCCTTATGAACTCCTCCTCGTCCTCCGTCCACCTTATGACGTCTATCTTCTCGCCCCTGAGCTCCTCCGAGATCGGCTGGATCCTGGAACCTCTCAGGCCAACCACTATGCCGACCGGGTCCATCTTGAGGTCCTTGGCGTAGACGGCCACCTTGGCCCTCTCTCCGGGGATGCGTGCGACCGCCTTTATCTCTATCTCCCTCTCCGCTACCTCCGGGATCTCTGTCTCGAGCAGTCTCTTGAGAAAGAGGGGATGCGTCCTCGAGAGGATCAGTCTCGGCTCCCCGTGGACCTTCTTAACTTCGAGAAGGAGGGCCTTCACCCTGTCCCCGGTGTGGTACTCCTCTCCTGGTATCTGCTCCCTCCTGGGCAGGACCGCCTCCACCTTTCCCAGGTCCACGATCACGTCACCGTTTCCTAAGACCTTCCTTACTATGCCCGTTACGACCTCTCCCTCAAGCTCCTTGTATTCTAAAAACCCCCTCTCCCTCTCCGCCCTCTCGATCTCGCTCAGAAACTCCTCCTTAGCGGCGTAGGCGGCTATCCTGTTCACGTCCTCGATGGATATGTCGAGGGGTATCTTCTCCTTCTTCCTCACCACGTACACCTTTATGCCCTCATCGGTGAACTCTATGTCGAGGTGTTCCTTTATCCTCTTGTCCTTCTTTATGGCTATCGCTATGGCGTTCTTGAGGGCGTACTCGACAACCCTCTCGGGAAGGTCCTTTTCCTTCGCCACCTGATCGATCAGCTTTCTTATGTTCTTTACCATCTCTCTGGCTCCAGCCTTCCCCTCGCAATGATGGAGAACGGGATGTGGATCTCCTCTCCCTTCTCCTTCTCCCTGAGTGTAATTATACCCTCCGAGACACCCTCCACGTACCCCGTGATCTCCCTCTTCCCCGAGACGGGCTCCCTCAGGAAGACCTTTACCAATCTGCCCCTGAAGAACTCATAGTGGTCAGGCTTCTCGAGCTCCCTCGTGAGCCCTGGCGAGGATATCTCAAGCATGTAGGAGAAAGGTATCAGGTCCTCCACATCGAGGATCGCACCTATCCTCCTGCTCACCTCCTCACAGTCCTTAATTGTGACCCCTCCCTGTTTGTCTATTATCACCCTCAGAACCCAACCCCTCTCTGGCTTGAACTCCACGTCGAAGAGACGGTACCCCAAGTTTCGGACCACAGGCTCTACGAGGTCCTTTATCTTCTTTGAGATCTCCCTTGTGTCGATATTCATAACTATTATTTTATAATTCTCTGTTATGAACCTGAGCGAGGCCCTCCTCTCCATACCAGCCCTCATGCTCGCGGTCATACTCCACGAGGTGGCCCACGGGTGGGTAGCCTACAGGATGGGGGATCCGACAGCCAAGCTGGCGGGTAGGCTCACCTTAAACCCTGTCCCCCACATAGACCCCTTCGGGACCCTGATCCTCCCAGGTATGTTCATAATACTGGGGTCTCCCATAATATTCGGCTGGGCAAAGCCCGTTCCCATAAATCCCAACAACTTCAGGGATCTGAGGATGGGGACCTTTTTGGTCTCCATAGCGGGTGTTTCCATGAACATAATGCTCGCCTTCTTCTTCGGGGCCCTCTACAGGTCTCTCGTGGGCTTGATAAACGTGCTCGATCCTTTCCTGGTGAAGTCGGTGGTGCTTCCCCTGCTCATCTTCTCCCAGAAGTCCGTCCTCATAAACCTCATACTTGCCATATTCAACATGATCCCCATACCTCCCCTCGATGGGAGCAGGGCCCTGATGAGCTTTCTGTCCTTCCGCTACTGGGAGATCTTTTACAGATACGAGATATACGGCTTCTTCGTTATAACGGTGCTCCTCTTCACGGGGATCCTGGGAAGGATCATATACCCACCCCTCAAGTTCCTCTACCAGCTCATACTCGGAGGGGTGTAGAAGGGGTATATTTATAGCTATGAGAACGGTCTTCGACAGGGATCTTGTAAAGAAGTATGACAGGCCAGGACCCAGGTACACCAGCTACCCACCAGCCACCGAGTTCACCGAGAGGGTGACCGTCCAGGATTACAGGAGAAAGCTCGTGGAGAGCAACTCAAGAAGGACGCCCCTCTCCCTTTACTTCCACATACCCTTCTGCGAGAGCGGGTGTTACTACTGCGGTTGCAACATCATAATCTCCCATAGGAAGGGTATAGAGGTCCCCTACCTTCAAAGGGTCTACAGGGAGATGGACATGCTATCGGAGTTAATAGACAGGGAGAGGGAGGTGATCCAGCTCCACTGGGGCGGGGGGACACCCAATTACTTAGATGCGGACCAGATAAGGGAGTTCATGGACGAGATAAGGAGGAGGTTCCGCTTCGGAGAGGACGCCGAGGTCTCCATAGAGATAGATCCGAGGTACGCAACCGACGAACAGCTGGAGGCGATAAAGGAGGCGGGCTTCAACAGGATAAGCATGGGCCTCCAGGATCTGGACGAGAAGGTCCAGAGGGCTGTGAACAGGATCCAGCCTTACTCCCTCATGGTGGACATAATGGGGAAGCTGAGAGACCTTGGTTTCGAGAGCATAAACATAGACCTCATATACGGCCTTCCCTACCAGACGGTGGAGAGCTTCAGGAAAACGGTGGAGAAGGTAATAGAACTCTCCCCAGACAGGATAGCGGTCTACAGCTTCGCCTACGTTCCTTGGGTGAAGCCGATCCAGAAGCACATAGACCCCAAGACCCTGCCACCTCCTGAGGAGAAGCTATCGATCCTCGAGATGGTGGTGGAGGAGTTCCAGAACGCCGGCTACGTTTACATAGGTATGGACCACTTCGCAAAGCCCGAGGACGAGCTGGCGGTTGCCCAGAGGAATGGGGATCTCTGGAGGAACTTTCAGGGTTACACTACCAAGAAGGGTGTGGAGCTCATAGGCGTAGGTGCCACCTCCATAGGTATGCTCTACGACTCCTACTTCCAGAACTACAAGACTCTGAGAGAGTACAACGACGCCATAGACTCAGGCGATCTCGCAACCTTCAGGGGCGTTATACTGAACGAGGACGACATGATAAGGAGAGAGGTCATAATGGACATAATGTGTAACCTGGGCGTGAGCTTCGAGAAGATAGACAAGATGTTCGGGATAAGGTTTGAGGACTACTTCCAGGAGGAACTCGAAAACCTGAAGGATCTGGAAGAGGACGGGCTAATAGAGGTGAGGGACAGGCGGATCAGGATCCTGCCCGTGGGGAGGCTCCTGATAAGAAACGTAGCTATGGTGTTCGACGCCTATCTTAAGAACAAAAAAGATCTTAAGTTCTCGAGAACCATATAATGGATACGATCCTCCAGGTGAAGGATCTTACAAAGGTCTACAGGATCAGGAAGGGACTCTTCAGGAGGGAACCCTTTTACGCCCTCAAAGGTGTTACCCTGAGCCTAAGGAGGGGTGAGGTTCTCGGTGTCGTGGGGGAGTCGGGTTCTGGGAAGACCACGCTGGGGAAGGTGATCCTAAGGTTAGAGAGGCCCACCTCAGGCAGCGTTCTATTTGAGGGTAAGGACATCTTCAGCCTCGGGAAGGAGTACACGAGAGAGGTCTCGGTCGTTTTCCAGGATCCCAGAAACTCCCTGAACCCACGCATGAGGGTAAAGGAGATAGTGGAGGAGCCCCTCCTGGTCCACGGGGAGAGGGATAGGTCCAAAAAGGTGAGGGAGGCCTTGGAGAGGGTAGCCTTGGACCCCAGCCTCATGGAGAGGAAACCCGACGACCTGTCGGGCGGCCAGAGGCAGAGGGTGGCCATAGCCAGGGCCATAGTCCTGAGGCCCAGGATCATAGTTGCGGACGAGCCCACAGCCTCCTTAGATGTCTCCGTCCAGCACGAGGTCCTCAAGCTCTTCAGGTCCCTGAAGGAGGAGGGTATAGCCTTCATATTCATAACCCACGACATAAGGGTGATAGACAAGATAGCTGACAGGGTGGTGGTCATCTACGGGGGGCGGATCATGGAGGTAGGTGAGAAGGACGAGATCCTCAGAAAACCCCTCCACCCTTACACCAGGTTTCTCCTCTCGAACGTTCCGGTCAGACACCCGAGGGAGAGGAAACCTGCGGACTTTCAGGAGATCGAGTACGAGGTGCCCAGGGAAGGGTGCCCTTTCGCCCCAAGGTGTCCCGATTACATGGAGGAGTGCTCCTCGGAGGTCAGGAGGGCTGAGTTAGATGGAAGGGTCGTCTACTGCAATCTATACTGACGTTCTTGTCTTCGTGTTTCTCCTTATGGCCTCGGGCTTCTTCGCCTCCTCGGAGGTGGTCTTCTTCAGCGTGAGCAGACCCCTCCTCATAAGGTACTCCAAGTCTAAAGTCTTCAGGCTGATCTCCTCACTGCTCTCTAAACCCAAGGAGGTCCTCATATCGATCCTCATAGGTAACGAGATCGTGAACGTCCTCATATCCTCCTACGGGGCAAAAGTATTTACCGACGAGCTTGGCAAGGCGGGTGCCCTGATCTCGGCGGTTCTGATGTCCTTCCTGATATTCATCTTCGGGGAGACCATACCTAAGAACGTGGTCCTCCCGGTTGCCGACAGGCTGGTGGTCTTTTACACACCTATCTTCTACGTCTTTCACATACTTATAACCCCCGTCAGGGTGTTTCTGCTGCTTCCGGTCAGGAGGCTCCTGGTGAAGCTTGGTGTGGAGAGCAGGCAGGAGGAGGTATTTGAGCTCTCCGAGGAGAAGCTCCTCGGCATCTTAGAGATGGGCATAGAGTCGGGGGAGTTCTCGCCCGAGGAGAAGGAGATGATAGAGAAGGTCTTCGAGATGGACGGGGTCCTGGTGAGAGAGATAATGACCCCGAGGCCAGACGTCTTCGCCCTCCCCGAGGAGTCCAAGGTAGGAGACGTGATAGAGGACATAATGAAGCAGGGACACAGCAGGATACCCGTGTACAGGGACAAACTGGACGACGTTACCGGGATAGTTCACGTCAAAGACCTCCTGCCCGTTCCCAAGAACAGGGATAGGAAGCTCAGCGAGTTCAGGAGGGATGTGCTCATAGTCCCTGAGGTCATGACCGTGGGGAGCTTGATCCAGGAGCTGAGAAAGGCCAGAACCCAGATAGCTGTTGTGGTGGACGAGCACGGGGCAGTTTCCGGGCTCGTGACCATGTACGATGTGCTGAGGTGGCTGGTGGGTGAGGTTCCCGAGGAGTGGGAGGAGGAGAGCGATATAGAGAAGATATCCGCAGACATGTACAGGGTGGACGGGTCCACGAACATAGAGGATCTCGCCGAGGCGCTCGGGTTCGATCTTCCCGAGGAGTACGACTACGATACGGTCAGCGGTTTCGTAATGGCCAACCTGGAGAAGGTGCCCGAGAAGGGAGACGAGTTTGAGTACGACAACCTCAAGTTCATAGTGGGTGAGGTAGATAAGAACAGGGTCAAGGAGGTCATAGTTAAGGTGGTGAAACCCTCAGAAGAAAAAGCCTAAAACACCATGCACTTAGATCTTAAGAGTTAAGTGTCGGAGATCTATAGATCTTTCGACCTACCAGCTGGGTAAACTGGACATACCATTAAGGAAAAATGAGCAGGGGGACAAAGAGGGAGTTCGTCCACCTCCACCTACACACTCAGTACTCTCTACTCGACGGTGCCATCAAGGTGGAGGACCTGGCGAGGAGGTCAAAGGAGCTCGGCTTCAAAGCTGTCGGTGTTTCGGACCACGGCAACCTCTTCGGGTCCCTTCACTTCTACAGGGCTATGAAGTCCGCGGGTGTAAAGCCCATAATCGGCATGGAGGCCTACTTCACCACCGGGTCCAGGTTCGACAGGGGGTCGAAGGGTACCGAGGACAACATAACAGACAGGTACAACCACCACCTGATACTTATAGCAAAGGACGAGAGAGGCCTTAGGAACCTCATGAAGATCTCCACCCTCGCCTACAAGGAGGGTTTCTACTACAAGCCCAGGATAGACTACGACCTCCTCGAGAGGTATGGGGAGGGTCTCATAGCCCTGACCGCCTGCCTGAAGGGCATACCCACCTACTACGCCTCGATCAACGAAACCGGGAAGGCGGAAGCCTGGGTGAAGAAGCTAAAGGACGTGTTCGGGGAGGATCTTTACCTCGAACTCCAGGCTAACGACCTTCCCGATCAGGAGACCGCAAACAGGAACCTCATAAAAATAGCGAAAAAGTACGGCGTCAAGCTGATAGCCACCAACGACTCCCATTACCTGATGCCCGAGGACAGGGAGGCCCACACGGTCCTCATGGCCATCCAGATGAAGAAGACCCTCCAAGAGATAAGGGCAGGTTCAGTGAAGTGCTACAACGAGGGCCTTCACTTCGCCTCTGCTGAGGAGGTATGGAGGAAGTTCGAGGGCAAGTTCGACGGTTGGGAGGAGGCACTTCTTAACACCTTAGAGGTAGCCGAGAAGACAGCCGACTCCTTCGAGATCTTCGAGAACACCTCCTACCTCTTACCCCACTACGAGGTCCCCAAGGACACGACCTTAGAACAGCACCTGAGGGACCTTGCGATCAAAGGTCTCAGGCAGAGGATAGAGAGAGGACAGGCTAAGGACACTAAGGAGTACTGGGACAGGATCGAGTACGAGCTTGACGTGATAAGCAGGATGGGCTTTGCCGGGTACTTTCTCGTGGTTCAGGACTTCATAAACTGGGCGAAGAGGAGGAACATACCCGTTGGTCCGGGGAGAGGTTCGGCAGCAGGATCTCTCGTCGCCTACGCCCTCGGGATAACGGACGTGGACCCCATAAGGCACGGGCTTTTGTTTGAGAGGTTCCTAAACCCCGAGAGGGTCTCCATGCCTGACATAGACGTGGACTTCTGTCAAGAGAACAGGGACAGGGTCATAGAGTATGTGAAAGAGAAATACGGAAAGGAGAACGTCGCCCAGATAATTACCTACAACGTGATGAAGGCGAAGCAGACCTTGAGGGACGTGGCCCGAGCAATGGGTATCCCTTACTCCACCGCGGACCAGATAGCCAAGCTAATACCCCAGGGAGACATCCAAGGGACCTGGCTATCCCTCGAGGAGATGTACTCAACGCCTATGGAGGTCCTCAAAGAACGCTACGGTGCCCATAGGGGTGACATAGAGGACAACGTGACCAAGTTCAGGAAGATCTGCAGGGAGAACCCAGAGATAGACAGGATAGTGAAGATAGCCTTAAAGCTCGAAGGCCTCACCAGACACACCTCCCTCCACGCCGCAGGCATAGTCATAGCCCCCAAGCCCTTAGAGGATCTTATCCCCCTCTACTACGACAGGGACGGATCTGTCGCCACCCAGTACGACATGACCAAGCTCGAGGAGATGGGACTCCTCAAGATGGACTTTCTTGGACTCAAGACCCTCACCGAGCTTAAGATGATGAGGGATCTTGTGAAGGAAAGGAAAGGCGAAGATGTGGACTTCCTCTCCCTCTCCCTCGACGACCCGAAAGTTTACGAACTCCTCCAGGAGGGGAACACCACCGGCGTCTTCCAGCTCGAGAGCAGGGGCATGAAGGAGCTTCTGAGGAGGCTAAAACCCGACTCCTTCGACGACATAGTGGCGGTTCTCGCTCTCTACAGACCGGGACCCCTAAAGAGCGGACTCGTAGACAGGTATATAAACAGAAAGCACGGGAGGGAACCCGTAGAGTATCCATTCCCCGAGCTTGAGGAGGTCCTCAAAGAGACCTACGGCGTGATCGTTTACCAGGAGCAGGTGATGAGGATGTCCCAGATCTTGGCAGGCTTTACCCCTGGAGAGGCGGACACCCTGAGAAAGGCCATAGGTAAGAAGAAGAGGGACCTAATGGAGCAGATGAGGGAGAAGTTCATAAAAGGAGCGGTCGAGAGGGGATACCCGGAAGACAAGATAAGGAAGCTTTGGGAGGACATAGAGAAGTTCGCAAGTTACTCCTTCAACAAGTCCCACTCGGTAGCCTACGGCTACATATCCTACTGGACCGCCTACATGAAGGCCCACCACCCGGAGGAGTTCTTCGCTGTCAAGCTCACCACCGAAAAGAACGACGCCAAGTTCATAAGCCTGATAAAGGACGCGAGGATTATGGGCTTTGAGATACTCCCACCTGACGTGAACGAGAGCGACGTGGGCTTCAAGATAGAGGGACCGAGAAGGATAAGGTTCGGTATAGGCAGGGTAAAGGGCGTTGGGGAGGAGGCCGCCCAGGCCATAGTTTCCGCAAGAAAGAGGGGCAGGTTCAGAGGCATACAGGACTTCATCTCAAGGG
>WFOY01000232.1 GCA_015487835.1 Aquificaceae bacterium | reverse complement strand
TCAGCGTGTCCGCCGCCCCCCTCATCACCTCTCTGAAAACCTCAACCTCCAGATCGCAGTTGTTGAAGCCAACGATCGCAAGGGCGTTTAAAGGAACACCTCCCATGGCGTAGACATCGCTCAGGGAGTTGGCGGTGCTTATCGCTCCCCATAGGTAGGGGTCGTTGAGGATCGGGGTTATGAAATCGACCGTATGAACGTAGACTACCCCATTGTGCTCGTAGACTCCCGCATCGTCGCCTATAGAGACGAGCGTGTGCTCGTCCCTGTAGATGTCAAGCCCCTTTAAGATTTCCTGCAGGTCCCCCGGACCCAGCTTGGCCGCTCAGCCGGAAGACCTCACCATCCTCAGCAGATCCACCATAGAAAATAAGTTTAAGCGTATGCGGTCTGCTACAAATTTGAGTTTTTAAAACTTGGGGATGCCGTTCCTTTGATAGAATTGAAAGAAAATGAAGAAACATCTGATTATCTTGGTTCTTGTATCTTCTTACTTCTTCATATTCAGCAACTGGCTACTTTCGATAACCTCCCCCGATGAGGGAAAGAATCTGGATGCCTCCCTCAGGATGATAGAGACCAAAGATTTTATAGCCCCCAGATACAACTGTGAGTATAGGTTTGAAAAGCCTCCCATGTTCTACTGGCTCACGGACGTATCCTTTCTTCTGTTTGGTGTGAACGAGTTTTCTGCACGTCTCGTATCCGGCTTGTCCGCGGTCGCTACTGATCTGACAACTTGGATGCTGGCTTTTGAGGTTCTGGACCCAGAACTTGCTCTATTATCAGCTCTTGTGTTCGACACGTTTCCCCACAACTGGATAGAGGCGAGGGGGGCAACCCCGGAGATGCTGCTTACCTTCTTCATGACACTCGGTCTTTACCTCTTTGTAAGAGGGAGGTTCCTTCTGGGCTGGGTGGCTTTAGCCTTCGCCTTCCTTACCAAAGGCCCCGTTGGGGTGATCCTCCCGGTAGGTGTTTACTTCCTATGGAAGAGGGACCTCAGGTTCCTGAACTTGAAGGGGATTATGCTCTTCCTTCTAATAGGCTTCTCCTGGTATGGAGTCATGCTTTACAGGTTCGGTTTTGAATACTTCTACAAGTTCTTCCTCTACGAGAACGTAATGAGGTTCACAGGGCATAAAAGCATACATCCCTACCCCTTCTGGTATTACCTTCCCATAATAGCGGTAAGCTCCTTCCTATACCTTCCCCTGATACCGAGGATGCTGAGAAACTGGGACAAACGGCTGAATCCTCTACTCCTCTGGTTCCTTCTGGTCCTGATCTTCTACAGCCTCTCCAAAAACAAGCTCCACCACTACATCCTATTCCTATACCCGCCTCTGGCCATAATCTTCGCGAGGTATCTGGGAAGGAGATACGCTTACGCTTCCCTGTTCATAGCCTTCTCAATAATAACCGCCCTATTCGTCTACGCCCCGCACGTGGAGGCCAAAAGGTTCGTTCCCAAGGCTGTGGGGCTTTTGAAGGAGAGAAAAGGAGAGCACATATACTTCTACAGGACGGAGCTATCCTCCGTAGTTTTCTACACCCGTGCCTGCATACCCAAACTGAACGATCCTCAAAGCATACCGCCGGGATCTCTCGTCATAACACGGGATAGATATCTTAAGGATCTGAAGAACGCGAAGATCCTTCTCAGAGGGGATGAGTTCGGAAGGAGGTTCATCTTAGTTGAGACAGGGCGACCTCCAAAAGGCTGATCTCCTCGTCCCGGACCGTTCTCATGTCCAGAAGGAGGTTGTCTTTCTTAACCCTGCCTATCACGGACGGTGAGCCCTTTCTGAGCCTTTCATGGAGCTCGTGGGCGGGGATACTGGGATGTCTCAGAGCCACGCAGTAGGTAGGTAGCTCGAGCTTGGGCAGGGAACCGCCTCCCGGCTTTGCCTTTTCTCTGATTACCCAGATCTCACCGGAAAAGACCTTCTTTAGCCTCCTCTTTACCTTCAGCGCTCTCCTCCTCAGTGTTTCCTCGCTCTGGGTAAGCATCCCTATCACCGGGATCTCCTTCCCTTTCCCCTCCAGGTATAGCTTCAGTGTCATCTCCAGACCTGCGAGGGTGAGTTTATCTATCCTGAGGGCTCTCGCCATAGGGTTCCTTCTGATCGCCTCTATCAGCTCCCTCTTCCCTAAGATTATTCCCGCCTGGGGCCCGCCGAGGAGCTTGTCTCCGCTCCCCGAAACCAGATCAGCCCCCATTTCTATGGCTTTCCTGAAGGTGAGTTCCCCCGAAGGGAGTCCGAGGCTTCCCAAATCTATCATCAGACCGCTCCCCGCATCGTAGTAGGTCGGTATACCTTTCCTCTTTCCCAGTCGAACCAGCTCCTCCAGTCCAACATCTTGGACGAAGCCCTCCATGTAGAAGTTGCTCCTGTGAACCTTCATGAGGAGTGCGGTCTCCTCAGTTATGGCTCTTTCATAGTCCTCAATTCTGGTCTTGTTGGTTGTTCCTACCTCTCTCAGGATAGCTCCCGAGGCTCTCATTATGTCCGGAATCCTGAAACTACCCCCTATCTCCACCAGCTCCCCCCTCGATATGACCACCTCTCTACCGCAGGCGAGGGTGTTGAGGACGAGATAGACCGC
>WFOY01000231.1 GCA_015487835.1 Aquificaceae bacterium | reverse complement strand
TCCTCAGGGAGCTCATAGAGACAGTCACCGAGGAGATAAAGAGCCTCGGCATAGCGGGAGGTCTTAAGAAGCAGGAAGGGGTTGCGATAGCCGCCGAGCTCATGAACATGCTCGACAAGGAAACGGCGGAGAGCCTCCTCAGGAAGATAGGTGAGGAGGACCCCACCCTCGAGGAGCGCATAAGGGAAAAGATGTTCACCTTCGAGGACATAAGGAAGCTGGACAACAGGGCCATCATAGAGGTGCTAAAGGCTGTGGACAAGAACACCCTGATAATAGCCCTCAAGGGTGCCCCCGAGGACATAAAGGACAAGTTCTTCTCGAACATGTCCAAGAGGGCTGCCAAGATAATGCAGGAGGACATGGAGGCCCTAGGGCCTGTCAGAAAGTCCGAGGTGGAGAAGGCCCAGAAGCAGGTGGTAGGGGTGATCAGGAAGCTGATAGACGAGGGCAAGATAGAGATAGGCGGGGAGGAGGCTTATGTCTAAAAGGTTCAGGCCGATCTTCGGCATCGGATCGAAGACGGAAGAAGCTTTCAAGGACGACACCAAGAGGATCTTAGAGGAGAAGCGATCCCTCGAGGAGAGGCTGAAACGCCTCCAGGCAGACATGGAGGCCCTCAAGGAGGAGAACACCTCCCTGAAGGAAGATCTGGCCAAGGCCAGGCAGGATTTAGAGAGCAAAGAGGCGGAGGTGCAAAAGCTAAAGGACGAACTGTCCAAGAGGGAGACCGTTGAGAAGATCGTCCAGGAACTTAGTAGATCCTTGGACGAGATCCTGAAGAAGGCTAAGGAGGACCTCAGGGAGGATTTCGTCAGGTTGACCAAGGAGGTCATAAGGGAGTTCCTGATGACTGACGTTATACCCAAGGAGATGGTCGTAACCACGATCCTGGAGGAGGTCTTCGGGAGGGTTGCGGACCTGAGGGGTAGGATCACCGTTTACCTGAGTCCTAAGGACGTGGACAGGGCCTTCGACACGCTGGGGGAGATAAGGGACAAGCTGGGGGACAGGGTGGAGATCGAGGTCTCCTCTGACCCAACCCTCCTCGAGGGTGAGGTGAAGATAGAGACCCCCAAGTTCGTTATCGAGAGGAAGCACGAGGAGATCCTGGAGGAGATATTCAGGGAGGTGATCAGGCGTGCCCTTGAGAGGGATAAAGATATACGGGAAGGTGGTCAGGGTTAGCGGCATATACTTAGAGGCCTACAATCCCGGGAGCGCCACAGGGGACCTGGTCGAGATAATTCCCTCCGCAGGTCAGAGGATACTGGGGGAGGTTATAGGTTTCAACGAGGACAGGTGCATAGTCATGCCCTACGGTAGGCTCTCAGGTATAAAGCCGGGAGATAGGGTCCTGATACGGAGTGAGCCCGTATCCACGCTTACCGGGGAGGATCTCCTGGGTAAGGTGGTCAATCCCTTCGGGGAGCCCTTGGACGGGAAACCTGTCTATACGGCCGAGAGGATGCCCATAAAGATCAGCTCCGTAAACCCTCTCGAGAGGGAGAGGATAAAGGAGGTCTTCGACACGGGCATAAGGTCCATAAACGCCATGTTCACCCTGGGGAAGGGTCAGAAGGTGGGGATCTTTGCAGGGGCGGGCGTTGGGAAGAGCACCCTCCTTGGCATGATCACCAACTACAGCAACGCGGATGTGGTTGTTCTGGCCCTGATAGGTGAGAGGGGAAGGGAGGTCAGGGAGTTCGTGGAGGACGTTTTAGGGGAAGGCCTAAGGAAGAGCATAGTGGTGGTTTCAACCGCCGACGAGCCCCCCGTTGTAAAGGTCAAGGGCGCTCTCAGCGCGATAGTTCACGCTAAGTACTTTGCTTCTAAGGGGGCGGACGTCCTGCTGGTTATGGACTCGATAACGCGCTTTGCTATGGCACAGAGGGAGATAGGCCTCGCGGCCGGGGAACCTCCCACCCTGAAGGGTTACACTCCTTCGGTCTTCCACATGATGACGAACATAGTGGAGAGCTGTGGGAACTTCAGCGGAGGGGGTAGCATAACGGGTATTTTCAGCGTCCTGGTGGAGGGAGACGACATAACCCTTGATCCTGTGGCGGACGCCCTCGTGGGCGTTTTCGATGGGCACATAGTTCTTTCAAGAAAGAGGGCTAACGCAGGCCTTTACCCGGCTGTGGATCCGGTCAAGAGCCTCTCAAGGCTTATGCCCAAGCTGGTATCGGAAGAGCATATGAAGATGGCTATGTACGTTAAAGAGCTACTAAGCTCCTACGAATCTATGGAGGATCTGGTGAACCTGGGCCTCTACAAGAGGGGTTCTAATCCCGCTGTGGACAAAGTGTTGGACAACAAGGAGCTTATAGACAACTTCTTCAGACAGGATTACAGGATCGGGGTCTCCTTTGAAG
>WFOY01000230.1 GCA_015487835.1 Aquificaceae bacterium | reverse complement strand
TGTGACCTTCACGGTGGGGAAGATCGAGATGGCCATACCGATCGAGAAGGTGAAGGAGGTTATAGAGGTGGAGTCCGTTACCCCTATGCCAGGTGCTCCCGAACACGTGGAAGGCGTTTACAACCTCAGGAACTCGGTTATAGCGGTATCATCTCTTCCCAAGAGGTTGGGCATAGAGGGTGCCGAGGTGTCCAACAAGGTGGTTGTCTTGGAGGACGTCCCCGTTGGTTTCAAGGTGACCAAGCTGAAGGGTATCCTTAGGGTAGAGGAGGAGGCCATCCAGCCTGCGGACCAGATCACCAGTGTGGAGGAGAAGGTCCTGGAGGGCATCATAAGGTCCGAAGAGGGCGGGATCATATTCATACTTGATCCTGAGAAGGTTGTAAGGGAGGAGGACATAAAGTTCCTGAAGGAGGGTGCGGTAAAGGATGGGAGTGAACAGTGAGGACCTACTTAAGGTGACGAACATAATTCTGGCCACGGCGAAGGCCACGGAGGAGTTCCTCGAGACCTCCTGCCTGATAGAACTTGACCAGGTGTTCGGAACTGTCCTTGAGAAGCTGAACGCCTTCTTCAAGAGGGTGGAGGAGGGCTTCAAGGACTTCATAGTCTTCGAGAGGTACGTGACCTGTGCCTACACGAGGGAGATAGGCTACACCTTAAGGGACATACCCCAGGAGGTCAAGGACAGGGTTTACAGCATGAGGGACAACACGGAAGTCTGCGGGTTCACAGGCCAGGAGTGTATATGCAAGAAGTCCACCGAGTTCCTCAAGAACAGGTTTGCCGAGAAGATAACCGCACTCGCCTCCTCAGGGGACAGGCTCAGGAAGAGATCGACGGACCTAAAAGAGGGTATGGAGAACTTAGGTAGAGAGGTGGAGTCCCTTACCGAGATCGCAAAGAAGATAATGAGCATAGCGGAGCTCATCGAGATAATAGCCCTGAACGCTTACATAGAGGCTGCCCGTCTCGGAGATCACGGGAGGAGCTTCAAGGTGATAGCAGACGAGGTGAGGAGGGCCTCTGTGAAGACCAACGAGCTCGCCTCCGAGATAGTGGACTCGATAAAGAACCTCCAGGAGAAGTTCACAGACCAGATAACCAAGCAGAGGGAGTTCGATGAGAGCATGATCAGCCTTGAGAGGGACCAGAGGAACTTCAGCGACGACCTCAACAAGGATCTCCTCTGGATGGCCCAGAACTTCATGGACTTCCTCGAATACATGAGGGTCTTCGTCAAGGAGGACATGGACCTCCTCGAGGAGGTCAGGAACACTATCCTCTCTGTGCTCCAGACCATAGACCTTACCAACCAGAGGACCTCGAACACCGCAAAGGCCCTCAAGATACTGGCCAAGATGATAGAGGAGTTCGAGAAGATCCTCCGTAAGGAGAAGGACCTCGAGTCCGCCCACAGGAGGGTAGAGGAACTCTACGAGGAGTTCAAGAGGATACCCAAGCTGAGGGAGGAGAGGGAGGTCGTCGCCAAGATGGAGGGGAAGACCATAGACAGGGAAAGAGAGACCGTGGGCGAGAGGGTGGAGGACCTTGAGACCGATGTGGAACTCTTCTGAGGAGGTGGACCTATGAAGAGGGCGCTGGCTGTGGACGACTCGGCCACCATGAGGAACCTCGTGAAGATAGCCCTCGAAGCTGAAGGTTTCGTCGTAGATACAGCTGAGAACGGCCAGGCGGCCCTGGAACTTACCAAGAGAAACACCTACGACGTAGTGATCACGGACATAAACATGCCCGTGATGGACGGTCTCCAGTTCATAAGGGAGTTCAGGAGCACCAACAGGACCACACCTGTCCTGGTCCTGACCACAGAGACGGAGGCTGCGAAGAAGGAGGAGGCCAAGAGGCTCGGGGCCACAGGCTGGATAGTAAAGCCCTTCAAGCCAGAGGACCTGGTCAAGGTGGTGAAGAGGGTGGTGAGATGAAGTATCTGATAAAGTTCAGGCTTGGGAAGAGCGTCTTCGAGAGGGCCATAGACCCCAGGTTCTACATCGAGGACCTGAAAGGTCTTGGCAAGGCCGAGGTGAAGATCTTAGAGGAGAACGTGCCCTCACCCGAGGAGGAACCAACCGACGACCACCGCTTCCACGCAGACGTCATACTGGAGACGGACAGGCCCAAGGAGGAGATCCTTGAGATCTTAGAGTTCATACTGGAGGACGGGGTGGAGGTTGAAGTCTTAGAGGGCGAGGAGAGACCAAGAGAGGAACAAAAGGAGGAGAAGAAGGAAGGAGAGATACCCCCAACCCTCCTCGAGAACTACAAGATCGAAACCGAGGAGATACTTTCGAGACTAAGATCTTCCTTGGAGGAACTCTCCCAGAACCCCGGCAGTCTGGACCTTATAAACAGTGTCTTCAGGATCTTCCACACCCTCAAAGGGAACACGGGCCTGATACTGTCCTATAAGGAGGAGCCGAACCTGAGGTATATACACGAGATAACCCATAGGGCAGAGACAGTCCTCCAGAAGGCGAGGGACACCGGGATAGGGCTCACCTTCAGGCAGGTGGAGATACTGCAAGATCTCGCTGACAGACTGGACGACCTTTTCCTGGCCTTCACGGAAGGTAAGGAAGAAGAAGCTGAGGACGTGTTCACCCTGATCGAGGATCTTGGTGCGGCTGAGGAGAAGAAGGACCAGATAGTAAGCGGTGAGGGCTTCCCTGCTGACCTTTCAGCACTTATCAACGTGAGCTCCCAGTACATACCCATGTTCAGAGAGCTGTGTGCGAAGGGGGAGATAAGCGAGGAGGAGGCGGACTTCTTCAGAAGGGCCCTCCTGACGCTCTACAGGGTTACGAAGGATCTCGGCTTTGAGGACCTGAACAGGAAGATAAAGGATCTCCAGAACGCCTTTGGGAACGTGGACTTTAAAGAGTTCTGCCAGAGCCTGGAGGAGTTCGCAGGTGACCTCCAGAGGATAGTGGAGGAGAGGTCCAAGGACCTGAAGAAGGAGGAGAAAAAGGAGGAGAAGAGATCCTTCGACACATCCAGGTACATAGCCAAGACGACCTACCTAAAGGTTGAGGAGAACGTGGTAAAGGACCTGATGGACATAGTGGGCGAGATCTCCGTGTTCAAGGAGTGGATGTATCTGTTCGCCAGCAAGCTGGACAGGGTTTACGGCGTTCCCGAGGCCAGCAGGGAGCTCAAGGACCACATAAGGAGGTTCAGAAGCCTCATAGACAGCCTCCAGAGAACGGTCCTGGAGATGAGGATGGTCCCAGTCTCCACCCTGTTCGACAGGTTCCCCAAGCTGGTGAGGGATCTTTCCAGGATCCTGGGTAAGAAGGTCAGGCTTGAAGTGGAGGGAGGAGAGACCAAGCTGGACAAGGTGATAGTGGAGAGGATCGCAGAGCCCATGATCCACCTTATAAGGAACGCCATAGACCACGGGATAGAACCCGTGGAGGAGAGGGAGAGGGTAGGCAAACCCCCCGAGGGTCTCGTGAAGATAAAGGCCTACCAGGAGGGGGGATCGGTCATAATAGAGGTCTCCGATGACGGGAGAGGTATAGACGTGGAGAAGGTCAGGAGAAAGGCCGTAGAGAGAGGTCTGTACACGGAGGAGGAGATCTCGAAGATGTCCGAGGAGGAGATAATCCAGATAATATTCCAGCCTGGCTTCTCCACAAAGGACCAGGCAACGGACCTATCGGGCAGGGG
>WFOY01000229.1 GCA_015487835.1 Aquificaceae bacterium | reverse complement strand
TCTCCCCACCTCGTCGAGGATTATGAGGCTCCTTTCAGTCGCGTTGGAGAGTATGCTGGAGACTTCCAGCATCTCGTTCATAAAGGTGGATACCCCGAGGGCCAGCACGTCTCCCGAACCCACCCTGGTGAATATGGCATCTACGACACCTATTCGGGCCCTCTTCGCTGGGACGAAGCTCCCCATCTGGGCCAGGAGGACTATGAGGGCCACCTGCCTTATGTAGCTCGACTTTCCCGCCATGTTCGGGCCCGTTATTACCAGGACCCTCTCCTCCTCGCTCATTCTGGTATCGTTGGGAACGTAGCTCTTCATGAAGTCCTCTATGACTGGGTGTCTCCCCTCCTCTATCTCTATATCGATGCCTTCGTGGATCTGGGGTTTTACCCACCCTTTCGTGTCCGCCACCTCGGCCAGGGACTGGATGTAGTCCACCTCACCGACAACCTGGGCGTTCCTACCTATCCTCTCTATCTCCTTGAGGACCCTCTCCCTGAGTGCGACGAAGAGTTCGTACTCCAGATCGTTTATCCTGGTCTGGGCCGACAGGATCTTCTCCTCGATCTCCTGGAGCCTGTCCGTTGTGAACCTCTCAGCGTTGGAGAGGGTCTGCCTCCTCCTGAAGTAGTCGGGAACGTATTTTAGGTTGGGCTTCGTCACCTCTATGTAGTAGCCCATAACCTTGTTGTAGCCTATCTTCAGACTGTTTATGCCTGTCTCCTCCCTGAGCTTCCTCTCGTAGTCCTTGAGAACCTTCTCGGCGTTCGACCTAAGAAACCTCAGCTCGTCTAAGTAGCTGTCCACCCCTTCCCTTATCAGCCCCCCCTCCTTAAGGTGTATCGGAGGGTCCTCCACTAAGACTTTCTCTATATCCTCTACCACCCTGCTGACGTCCTCCAGGGACCCAACCAGCTCCTTGAAGAGTTCGGATCTGAGATCCTTTAGCTCCTCCCTGAGGTCCTGAACCCTTTTTAAAGAGTTCTTCAGGTGGACCATCTCCCTGGGGGTGGCCATGTTGGAGCTTATCCTCGCCACGATCCTCTCCAGGTCCCCCATACCCTCCAGGATCCTCCTTATGCGTCTCCTCTTCTCTCCGTTCTGGACAAGCTCCTCCACGGCCGACTGGACCCTCCTTATCCTCTCCACGCTCCTCAAAGGGTTCTGGATGTAAAACCTCAACCTCCTCCTTCCCATACCCGTTAGGGTCCTGTTGATCACGGAGAAGAGGGTGTTGTCTCTCCTGCCTTCCAAGCTCTCTAAGATCTCAAGCCCCCTCCTCGCCTTCAGGTCTAACCTGACGTAACCCTCATCTGTGTAAGGTTTTGGCTTCTTGAGGAAGGGTAGGTAGCCCTTCTGGGTGAACTTAACGTACCTGTACCCAGCCGTGAGGGGTATCCTGAACTCCTCCTCAAAGCCGAAGGACCTCAGGCTGTAAACCCCGAAGGCCTCCTCTATGTCCCTCCCCTCCTCGAAGAACTCCTCCCCCAGCTCCGTGGTGAAGGCACCGAGGACCCTGGGAACCTCCTCGGGGATCACCTCCCCCTTCCTCAGGACCAGCTCTTTCACGTTGAACTTGGAGAGTAGGTCGAGGAGGTCCTGATCTTTCACCTTGGCACCCACGAACTCACCAACCGCAAGGTTTATGTAGGCCACGTAGTAGCTGGTCCCCTTCCTGTAAAGGCAGGCCAGTCCTCCCGACTCCTTCTCGAAGTAGGTTCCAGGCGTTATTACCCTGACCACGTCCCTCTTGACTATGCCCTTGGCCTTGGAAGGGTCCTCGACCTGCTCGCAGATGGCTATCCTGTAACCCTTCTGGACGAGCCTCTGGATGTAGGTGTTCGCCGAGTGGTAGGGCACACCGCACATGGGTATCCTCTCCCTCCCCTTCCCTGCTGGCCTCGAGGTGAGGACCAGGTTGAGCTCCCTCGAACCTACCACCGCATCCTCGTAGAACAGCTCGTAGAAGTCCCCCAGCCTGAAGAAGAGGAGACAGTCCTTGTACTGGTTCTTGAAGTAGTGGTACTGGGCCAGCATAGGGGTCAGGTCAGAACCTCTCTCCTGCATGCTTAGCTCCGTAGTACTTTCCCATCAGGGTCACGTAGTTTAAGATCCTGCTTAAGTTCCTTATGCCTCTTAGGTCCTCTGGAGTTCTTAGGGCTGACCTCATCCTCCTCCTTATTATCTCCTTGGCGGTCTCCCTTCCCACACCTGGGACCCTTATAAGGGTCTCGTAGTCGGCCCTGTTTATCTCCACGGGGAAGAGGTGGATGTTCCTGACCGCCCAGGCGGTCTTCGGGTCAAGGTTCGGGTCGAGGTAGTCCCTGTCTCCCAAGATCTCCTCCGCCGAGAAGCCGTAGTCCCTTATCAGGAAGTCCGCCTGGTATATCCTGTGCTCCCTACTCTTAGGACATGGGGGCAGGTCCTCCATGGGTGTCCCCTTAACAGGATAGAAAGCACTGTAGTAAACCCTCCTAACCTTCAGCTTCCTGTAGAGGTACTCTGAAGATCTCAGGATCTCCCTGTCCGTCTCGCCGCTCGTCCCGACCATGACCTGGGTCGTCTGGTCCTTCTTGGGATAGTCCTCGAGAATTCTCGCCACCTC
>WFOY01000228.1 GCA_015487835.1 Aquificaceae bacterium | reverse complement strand
ACTCAGGATAGAGGACAACCTCTACATCCTGTGGAGGATAAAGGACGTCTCTCAGGAGAAGGAGCTTAAACTGCTCCTCGAGCAGACCGCCAAGCTGTCCCTCGCCGGGGAGATAGCCTGCTCGGTGGCCCACCAGATCAACAACCCCTTGGCCTCCATAATGGGTTACGCTGAGAGCATAGTTATGAGCACAAGAGAGGAGGGGACCAGGAGGAAGGCCGAGGTCATAGTGAGGCAGGCGGGCAAGTGTGCCGAGACCGTAAGGAAGCTGCTCGAGGTGGGGAAGCCCTTTGAGGGCAAGCCCGACTACATAAAACCCGAGGAGATAACCATAGAGGTTATAAAGATGCTTCACCCGAAGGCCAAGAGGAGGGGTGTGAGGATAGAGTTCGAGAGCAGCTTAAACGGAGAGAAGCTCTTCACCTTCCCCTGGCAGATAGAACAGGTCCTGATAAACATAGTCGATAACGCCATAGAGGCCTGCGGGGAAGGTGGTGCTGTCACCGTAACGCTCACAAGGAACGATGGCCAGATAATCTGGAGGATAAGGGACACGGGACCGGGCATACCCAGGGAGGAGATAGAGAAGATCTTCAAACCCTTCTACACAACCAAGAAGTATGGGACAGGGCTTGGCCTTCCCCTCGCAAAGAGGTTCATCCGGAACCTGGGAGGTGATATAAAGATCCTAAGCGAAGAAGGAAGGGGGACGACCGTAGAGATAACCGTGAGCGGAGGGTAGGGATGAGGATACTTGTGGTCGAGGACGACAGGGACTTTAGGGACCTTCTCACCACACACCTTACCGACTGCGGTTACCAGGTGGAGGGTGCCTCCGACGGTGAGGAGGCCTTCGAACTCTTAGAGGAGAAGGATTTTTCCCTTGTGATACTCGACCTCCTGCTCCCTGACAGGAACGGGATGGACCTCCTCAGATGGATAAAGGAGAACCTGAGCCTCACAGAGGTTATCGTTATAACAGGACACGGGACCATAAAGACCGCCGTCGAGGCTATGAAGCTGGGGGCCTTCGACTTTCTGACAAAACCCTGTTCCCTGAGTGAGGTGGAGATAACGGTCAGGAAGGCCTTAGAGGCGAGGGGCATGAGGAGGGAGAACCTCCTACTCAAAAAGGAGAAGGACCTCTCCCTAAGTTACAGCGATTACATCTTCGAGAGCCCCCAGATGAAGGAGATCCTGAGATTTGTGGAGAAGGTGTCCTGCTCAGACTGTCCCGTTCTCATAACTGGGGAGTCAGGTGTCGGCAAGGAGGTGGTGGCCACCCTGATCCACAGGAACAGTGACAGGTCGGACAGACCCATGGTTACACTGAACATAGCCTCCGTACCCAAGGACCTGGTGGAGGCCGAGATCTTCGGCTACGAGAGGGGTGCCTTCACGGGGGCGGACAGGTCCAGGGAAGGTTTCTTTGAGCTTGCGGACGGGGGCACCCTGTTCTTGGACGAGATAGGGGAGATGCCAATAGACTTGCAGACCAAGCTCCTAAGAGCCATAGAGACCAAGAAGTTCTACAGGGTCGGAGGCAGGAGGGAGATAGAGAGTGACGTGAGGATCATAACCGCCACAAACAGGGACATAAGGTCCCTGGTCAGGGAAGGTAAGTTCAGGGAGGACCTCTACTACAGGCTGAACGTGGTCGAGATACACGTCCCACCCTTAAGGGAGAGGAGGGAGGACATACTCCCCCTCGCCTACCACTTCCTAAAACACTTCTCCAGGAAGTACTCAAAACCCGTCGAAGGCTTTACCAAGAGGGCCGAGAACCTCCTCCTGTCCTACCACTGGCCTGGGAACGTCAGAGAGCTCAGGAACGCTGTGGAGAGGGCCGTCCTGTTTACGGAAGACGACCTGATAGATACCGGCGACCTCTCCTGTATAGTGATCTCTGAAACAGGTGGGGACAAGAAGAAAACCCTGAAGGACCTCGAAAGGGACTACATACTCCGTGTCCTTGAAGAGACTGGTTACAACAAGAAGAGGGCCTCCCAGATCCTCGGGATACCCCTCAGGACCCTCTACAGGAAGCTGGAGGCTTACGGCATAAAGTGATTGCCATATTGACACACACCTTGCCAACCTGACAAACCTCCCGATCTGACACCCTTTGTGTTTCATAGGCATCAGGATTGGCACGGATATTGCTCTCAGTTTTTAAAACCTGTAAGGAGGTGTGAGTCATGGACAGGAGAAGCTTTTTCAAGATCGGGGCGGCAGCGGTGGCTCTGACGGCAGCTGACAAAATGGCCTCAGCTGCCAACGTCAAGCTCAAGTTCGAGGACATGAAGAAGCACGCCAAGATCAACGTCATCTACCACGCTGACTTTCCCCAGGAGAAGAGGTTCAAGACCATGCTGAGGAACATCACCAACCACCTATCCGTCTACGACTTCGACCCATTCAAGATCAAGATCATCGTCGTCTCCCATGGTGCAGGGGCCAAGTTCCTCCTCAAGGACCTCAAGGGGACCAAGTGGGCTAAAGAACCTATAGACCAGAAGGCCCTGAGGACAAAGATGGAGGAGCTCCTCCAGTACGGTGTTGAGTTCTACCTCTGCGGCATAACCGTGAAGAGGGCCAAGCTCGTAGGCAAGCTCTACGACTTCGTGAAGATAGTCCCCTCCGGAGTGGGGACCGTTGCCCACCTCCAGACCCTCGGCTACGCCTACATAAAGGTCCAGTGAGGAGGTGAAAAGATGGGGAGGAAGAAGCTTCTGGTCGGGGCGATGGCAGGCGCGGTGGCTCTCCTTTCCCCTGACCTTTCCCACGCCATAAGGGTATGGAGTCCTTCGACCCAGCAGTTCCTCGACATAAACTT
>WFOY01000227.1 GCA_015487835.1 Aquificaceae bacterium | reverse complement strand
TTCCCCAACAAGAAGGACCCTCTAACCTACGATAACGTCGCGAAGGCCATAGCAGCCTTCGAGAGGACCCTGATGACGCCCTCTAGGTTCGACGAGTTCTTAAAAGGCGACCTCAACGCCCTTACAAGGGAGGAGAAGGAAGGACTCAAGATCTTCATAAAGATAGGGTGTGCGAGCTGTCACAACGGACCTGCGGTTGGTGGTGGTATGCTCACCAAGTTCGGTATAGTGGAGGCTTACTGGGAGGCGACGAGGGAGTTCGTGACCCTCGAAAAGCCCACCATGCCCATGGATGTTGGAAGGTTCGCTGTAACCCACAAGAAGGAGGACCTCTACGTCTTTAAGGTTCCTTCCCTCAGGAACATCACGAGGACCTACCCCTACTTCCACGACGGATCCATCTGGAGTTTAGAGGACGCGGTTCAGGTTATGGCTAAGGTCCAGCTGGGCAGGGAGCTGTCAGATGACCAGCTCAGGAAGATAGTAGCCTTCCTGAAAGCTTTAGAGGGTCAGATACCCAAGCACGCCCTCGAGGTTCCCGTTCTCCCACCATCAACTCCGAAGACTCCTAAGCCCAGACTTTGACCTTTTGTAGATCTCCCTCACAGCCATGTAGTTGAGGGTGTGTCCCCCCCTGTGGGACACTACCCTTCCCTTGAAGGGTGCACCCAGGAGGTAAAGGTCCCCTATGAGGTCGAGGACCTTGTGTCTCGCTGGCTCGTCCTCGTACCTCAGACCTTCCCTGTTGTAAACGCCGTTCCTCCCGATCACGAGGGTGTTATCGAGGCTCCCGCCCTTCCCCAGACCTCTGCTCCTTATGAACTCTATGTCCTCATCGAAGCAGAAGGTCCTCGCCAGGACAACATCCTTCGCGTTGCCCCTGAAGGTGAACCTCTGCTCCCCCATGTAACCTTTGAAGACACCTTCGTAAGTTATCTCGAGGCAGTCGCAGGGACTCACCTCTATCCAGGCTTCTCCCGATCTTACCCTGAAGGTCTCCTCGGGTGATACGGGATCCACCTCCTCATCCTGTTCCACCACCAGGTCCTTCATCTCCTTATAGAAGACGTAAGCGCTGCCGTCCATTATGGGTATCTCGCAACCACCAACAACCTCCACCACCATGTTCGTAACACCGAGGAGGTGAAGGGTCGCCAGGAGGTGCTCAACGGTCTTTACCACCTCCGAACCAGAACCAAGATCCGTGGACAGGAATGTGCCGACCACGTTCTCAGGAACTGCCTGTATAAGAGTTCTGTTCCTGTAAAACACTATCCCAGTATTTTCCTCCGCCGGGTGGAGTAATATCTCAGATCTCTCCCCTGTGTGTATGCCTATACCATCTATCCTGAGGGTATCTTTAATGGTCCTCTGCCTCATGGCGATCTATTATTTTGCAATTTCTTTGCCAAAAACGGAGTATCTCCCTCGAGACCTCTTCCATCAAGGGTTTTTCGGGAACTATATCCGGATCGACGCCCTCCGTCTTCAGGTAGTTTTTTGTAGTTTTGCCAATGGCAACTATAACAAGGCCCTTGGTTAGCTTCAGGATCTCATCCCTTTGCAGATTTGCAAAAAGGCCCCTCACAGCTGAGGGGCTCGCAAAGACCAGGAAGCCACCGCCTCTTAGGACCTCCCTCACGTGTTCTTGGCTGTGGGTCACGGTCCTCGTGTCGTACACCTCCACCGTAAAGACCCTGTAACCCTTGCTTTTCAGACCCTCGATCGCCTCCTCCCTACCCTTCTTCGACCTCGGCACGAGAACTGTCTTTCCCTCCCCTTCCGGCATGGATCCCACTATACCCTCCGCACTCCACTCCTCGGGGACGAGGTCCACGTGAACGCCGAGATCCTCGAGAACTCTTTTAGTTTTCTCCCCCACCGCAACGACCTTGGTCTTTTCCGGGACCCTCCACCTCTTTAGGAAAAACCTCACCGCCTTCGCACTCTGGAAAACGACGTAGTCGGGATCAAGATCCGGGGGTTCGAAGTCGAGGGGAACGGTCTCGATCAAGGGGAGCGGGACAACCTCAAAGCCGAGCTTTTCAAATACCTCCCTGTCCCTCTCTATATCCTCTTCGGACCTCGTGAGGATAACCCTCTTACGCAAGACGGTTCTCCCTTATCCACTCCTCCATCTTTGCCAAGGATCTCTCCGCCATTAGTTCCTTTCTCCTCCTCTTGTCCTTTACCCTCTTCTCGAGGGGAGGGAGGAGTCCAAAGACCGGATTCATGGGCTGGAGTTCTCCCTCCTTGGTGGTTATGTATCTCACGAGGGATCCGATCATAGTCTCTTCAGGCGGGACTATTAAAGGATCTCCTCTCAAAAGCCTCCCCGCGTTTATCCCCGCGAGTATCCCCGTAGCTGCTGAGGCTACGTACCCTTCCACTCCCGTTATCTGTCCAGCGAAGAATATGTTCTCCCTCTTCCTCATGTTGAGGAAGGGGGTGAGGACCCTGTTGGACTGGATGAAGGTGTTCCTGTGCATGGATCCGAGCCTCACAAAGACCGCGTTCCTAAGAGCCGGGATCAACCTGAAGACCCTCTTCTGCTCCGGGTAGGTCAGCTTCGTCTGGAAGCCGACTAGGGAGAGGAGCGTCCCTTCCTTGTTCTCTTTCCTCAGCTGGACGACAGCGAAGGGTTGCTTTCCAGTTCTTGGGTCTATGAGTCCCACCGGTTTCATAGGACCGAAGAGTAGGGTCTGGTAGCCCCTGCTTGCCATCTCCTCTATTGGGAGGCACCCCTCGAAGTGGACAGCCTTCTCAAAGTCCTTTGGCTCTACTTTTTCCGCCCTCAAAAGCTCCTCGTAGAACTTCCTGTATTCTTCTTCCGTAAGGACGCAGTTGAAGTAGTCGTCCCCACCCTTCCCATACCTCGAACCCCAGAAGCCCTTGGAGAAGTCCACGCTCTCAGCCTCCACTATCGGCGAGATAGCGTCGTAAAAGTAGAGTGTGTCGTAGCCGACGAGCTCCTTTATGTGCTGGGTGAGATCCTCTGAGGTCAGAGGACCTGTAGCCACTATCACTATCTCATCTTCGGGAATCCTCTTTACCTCCTCCCTCCTCACCTCTATGTTCGGATGAGACTCTATCTTCTCGGTGATATACTGGGCGAATATGTTCCTATCAACGCCGAGGGCCGAACCAGCCGGGACCCTAGCTTCCTTAGCGGCCTCTATCACAAGGGAACCCAGCATGCTCATCTCAGCCTTTAAAAGCCCTGCACCCGTCGTTATCTCCACGTTCCCTAAGGTGTTGCTACAGACGAGTTCAGCGAGTTTGTCGGTCCTGTGGGCTGGTGTCATACTCTTTGGCCTCATCTCGTAGAGGATGACCTTATATCCTTCGTTCGCGATCCTCCAGGCAGCCTCCGAACCCGCAAGCCCACCTCCGATTACGACTATCTTCTCCCTCATGGGATTAAATATAGTTCTCCCCTGTGTTTCCTTCTCGCTTCTTCTAGCCAGAGAGCGTGCGAAGAGTCTGAGTGGAGACACTATACCCTCCTTGATCAAGGAAACGGGATTGACCACTTTTTCACCTAGCATTACCTTAAATTAGGGTAATACCATAGTGTGGAGGTAAGGATGCCTATAGCTAAGATTACCCGAAAGGGTCAGATTACGATACCTGTGGAGATAAGGGAAAAGCTTGGAACGGATATCGTGGAGATAATCATGAGGGAAGGGGAGGTGGTGATAAAGCCGGTGAAGAGACTCGGTGGTGCTATGCACAAATACGCTATCAAGGGAAAACCTATGGAAGAGGTCATGAGGATGGAAAAGGAGGCGATAACGGATGCCCTCAGAGAAAAACATCTCCCTGATCGATGCCAACGTGATCCTGAGATACCTTCTCAGGGATAACGAAGAGCTTTACGCCAAGGCGGAAAAGGTCTTTAACGAGGTGATCGAGGGAAAGGCAAAGGTTTTAATCCTTGAGTCGGTGGTAACGGAGGTAGTTTACGTTCTCCAGAGACTTTACAGTGTGAGCAGGAAGGAAATTTCCGAGGTTCTGAGAGAACTAATAGAACTCAGAAGTGTGAAGGTTCACAACAAAGAGCAGGTGCTAAAAGCTCTTGAGATCTTCTCTACAAAAAACCTTGACTTTGTAGATTGCCTCCTGTGCGCCTATGGGGAAGAGAAACGGGTAATTACCTTTGATAAAGACTTAGAGAAGTGTCTAAGCATCTCTTCTTCATGAACCTCTCCTCTCCTCGTACTTTCTCCTCGCCTCCTCGAACCAGTCCACAAGGAGGGCGAGGAATACACCAAGGAGTAGGGACGTCACCAACGACACACCGACTATCATAGATCCCTTCGGTTTTTCAG
>WFOY01000226.1 GCA_015487835.1 Aquificaceae bacterium | reverse complement strand
CTGTAACAGGGGCTGGAACGCCTACGCCATATCAAAGGCTGCCCTAAACTGCCTCCTGAAGCTCTACTCAAGAGAGATGGAAGGAGCCCACGTCATAGCCCTTGCCCCCGGACTCGTCTTAACACCTATGCTCCAAGAGGTAATGAACCAGGACGAGGAGAGGTTCCCCTCGGTGAGGAGGATAAAGGAGTCTCCCAAGAGGACTCCCGAGGAGGCCGCCCGCCTCATATTCGACACCCTACCGAGGCTCACCCAGTTCGAGAGCGGATCTTACGTAGACATCAGGAAGATATGAGTCTGGCTATCCTGTCCGCTATGAACCTGGCGCTCTCTATCTTTGTCTCGAAGGAGAACTCCTCGTAGCCCTCTTTGGTCACAAGGTAGCCCCTGTGGTGGCCTGAACCTATAACATCGACAGGGTTCGCAACTATCATATCCAGGTTCTTCTCCTTTAGCTTCTTCTTTGCGTTATCGAGGAGGTTCTCGGTCTCCAAGGCAAAGCCGATTAAGATCCTGCTTCCTTTCCTGGCACCCAGATCCTTGAGTATGTCCTCCGTTCTCTCAAGATGGAGGTTGAGGTCTCTGTCCTTCTTTATCTTGCTGCTTTTAGTCTCTTTTGGTCGGAAGTCCGACACCGCCGCGTTCATTATGACTACGTCAGCCCAGCTAAAGACCTTCAGCACCACCTCCCTCATCTCCTCGGAGGTCCTCACCCTTAGGATCTCGACCTCAGGGGGTTCCTCCGCCGTTGTGAACCCGGCCACTACCTTTACCTCCGCCCCCTCCCAGCTGAGGACCCTCGCCAGGGAGAAACCCAGCTCACCGCTCGCCTCGTTGGAGATGAACCTCACCGGGTCTATGTACTCCCTGGTGGCCCCGCAGGTTATAAGCACCCTCTTCCCTCTGAACCTCTTCGGACTGATCGCATAGTTTATCCAGTGGACGATCCTCTCCTTGCTGGCCAGCTTGCCCTCACCCTCCTCCTCGCAGGCTAAAACTCCCCACTCAGGGTCTATCACTAAGACACCCCTCTCCCTCAGTTTCTTCAGGTTCTCCTGGACAGCGGGGTTTTTGTACATAACCGTGTTCGCCGCCGGTGCTACGAGGAGAGGACCTTCGTAAGCGAGAACCGTTGTCGTCAGCAGGTTGTCGCCTATACCGTTTGCTATCTTTGAAAGGGTGTTCACCGTGCAGGGTGCTACCAGGAAAACCTCCGCCCACCTTGCCAGATCTATGTGGGCCAAGGGATCCTCCTCCCAGTCTGAGTGAACCCTGTTTCCCGTCAGGGTCTCGAAGGTGATCCTACCGACAAACCTCTCCGCAAAGGGGGTCATTATCACCCTAACCTCGAACCCGTCCCTCCTGAGGTCCCTTATAAGATCGCAGACCTTGTAGGCGGCTATGCCTCCCGTCACACCTATCAGGACCCTACCCATCTTCCAGACACCACCTCAGGACGGCCATCCTCACGAACAGACCGTTTCTGACCTGTTCGTATATGAGGGACTTCTCCGAGTAGACCAGGTCCCCCTCCATGTCCACCTCCCTGTTCACAGGACCTGGGTGCATGAAGAACCTCTTTATCTTTGCGTACCTCTCCTTCGTCAGGCCGAACTGCCTGAAGTAACCCTCCTCGGAGGGGATCAGCTTCTCCCTCTGCCTCTCCTTCTGGATCCTGAGCCACACGACCACGTCGGCCCACTCCAAGCCCTCGTCCAGGTCATCGAACACCCTGCTAACCCCGAGGGCCTCAACACCCTTTGGTATAAGCGTTCTCGGTCCAGAGACGCCCACCTCCGCACCGAACATCCTGAGGAGGGGCGATCCTGACCTGAACACCCTGCTGTGGGCTACATCCCCCACGTAGAGGACCTTCAGCCCTTCCAGGTCCCCGATCCTATCGATCAGGGTAAATAGGTCCGTGATCCCCTGGGTGGGGTGCTGGTGCGTCCCGTCACCTGCGTTTATGAGAGATGTTCCCAGGGACCTGACCGTGTCCTCATAGGGGAAGAAGACGAAGGGCACCCTGAAGATCACTCCTCTGAAACCAAGGGCTTCGAAGGTCTTCAGCGTGTCGAAGAAGCTCTCCCCCTTGACCGTTGAGCTTTCAGAAGCAGTTACCGTGTATGTCCGAAGGCCCATCTCCCTGCAGGACCTCTCGAAGGAGACCCTCGTCCTCGTGGAGGGTTCGAAGAACAGGAGGGCTACGTCCCCCTTCAACTTAGGGATCTTGCCGTCCCTTATCTCTCTTGCTATCTTTAATATCTGCTGGACCTCCTCCTTGGAGAGGTCCAGGACGGAGATGAGGTGTCTCATCTTAAGGTTGTTATTTTAACCTATTGACATCTATCATAACTCAGGGTGGCTGGGGAAAGATATTAACTTATGTAAAATTAGTTTAGAGGAGGTGATGAGATGAGCTTTGAATACAGTGAAAAGGTGCTTGACCACTTCTTGAACCCCAGGAACGTTGGGGTTCTTGAGGATGCGAACGGTATAGGTCAGTGTGGTAACCCCGCCTGTGGAGACGCTATGCTGTTTACCATAAAGGTGAACCCTGAGAACGACGTCATAGAGGACGTCAGGTTCAAGACCTTTGGGTGCGGGTCCGCCATAGCTGTCAGCTCGCAGCTCACCGAGATGATAAAGGGCAAGCCCATCCAGTACGCCCTCAACCTCACCTACAAGGACATCTTCGACGAGCTTGGGGGACTTCCACCCCAGAAGATCCACTGCACAAACCTGGGACTCGAGACCCTTCACGTGGCTATAAAGGACTACCTCATGAAGCAGGGAAGAGAGGAAGAGGCTGCCAGGATACCCGACTGTTACGAGGAGGAAGAGGAGGAGGAGAAGGGCGAGTTTGAGTTCCTATCAAGCGTGTAATGGAAAAGGCGAGGGCTGTCGCACTTCTGAGTGGAGGGCTAGACAGCACCTTAGCTGTTCGCCTCCTCCTGGACCAGGGCGTGGAGGTGAAGGCCCTCCACTTCTACACGGGTTTCTGCATAACCGAGCACAAGAGACGCCTTGGTCTAAGGAAGGAGGACGGACAGCAGTATGTCAATCCTGCTTTGAGGGCGGCAGCCCAGCTCCGTGTTCCCCTCGATATAGTTGACATATCGGAGGATTACTACAGGATAGTCTTAAACCCCAAGTTCGGCTACGGCAAGAACGTGAACCCCTGTATAGACTGTAGGATCTTCATGCTGAAGAAAGCCAAGGAGATAATGGAGAAGGAAGGTTACCAGTTCGTGGTCACGGGGGAGGTCCTCTACCAGAGACCCATGAGCCAGACCCCTGAGAGGCTAAAGCTGATAGAGAGGGAGGCGGGTCTGGAAGGTTACGTGCTTAGGCCTCTCTCGGCCAAGGTCCTCCCCCCAACCGTACCTGAGATAAAGGGCTGGGTGGACAGGTCCAAGCTCCTCGGGATAAAGGGAAGGAGCAGGAAGGTCCAGATAGAACTTGCCAAGAGGTACGGCCTCGAGTACGAGCAACCTGCTGGGGGATGCTGCTACCTCACCGATGAGACCTACGCTGCTCGCTTCAAGGAGGCCTTCGCAACCGAAGGTATGATCACCAAGGATGACCTCGTCCTCTTCGCGGTGGGTAGGCATATAAGGCTGCCCTCTGGGGTTAAGCTGATAGTTGCCAGGAACGAGGGGGAGGTCAGGTTTCTGAAAGGCTTTAAAAACAGGTACAACTACGCTTACAGGAAGGACGGCAAGGGGACCTTCGCCCTGATCAAGGGTGAACCTTCCCAAGAGGAGTACCAGATTATAGCCGATATCATAGCCAGATACTCAAAGAGGGAACAATGTGAAGTGTGTATGAGGGTAGGTGATAAGGAGCTGGTCCTGATCGGGTCACCGGCCGATGATGAGTTCATAGACCAGTTTAAGATATATCATAGGCAAGGGGTTAGAGGATGAAGCTGGAGGACATAAAGCCGGATGTTGTTCACGATGTTACCGGGACCTTCTGCCCTGTTCCGGTCGCCGAGACTGCGAAGCAGATCAAGGAGATGGAGATAGGACAGGTGCTCGAACTCATAGCTGACGACCCGGGTGTAGTCGAGGACATACCCGCCTGGTGCAGGTCCACCGGGCAGGAGTTCCTGGGCATGTACGAGGAGGAAGGAGAGTACCACCTTTTCGTTAAGAAGGTAAGGGAACTGCCATGACCGTGATGAAGATAAGCG
>WFOY01000225.1 GCA_015487835.1 Aquificaceae bacterium | reverse complement strand
GCTATGTTGTCCACCTTAGTGAGGAAGTAAAGGCTCACGAAAAAGGGCTCCTCGAAGAGGAGGGAGGAACTTATCTTGAAGACCCCGTCTGCTTCGGTAAGGGTTATAACCAGCTTACCCTCCCTGAATATGACGAACCTGTCCCCCTTCCTCTCGGATATGAGTAGGAGGGCGTTCTTCTTGTACTTGCTGAGGCCCAGAAACAGCTTGCTTATCTCCATGAAGTTGCTCGACACTGTGTCTATGTCTGGCTTTCCCAGGTATCTGAGGGCTATGAACCTGACTATGCTCCTGTCAAGGGATATGAGGCTGAGCTCTGCGTTCCTGTCGGGACTGAGGAGGAACTCGAAGATATCGAAGTCGGGGGGATAGACGGCGAAGATCTCGCTGTTCTCGTAGAAGAGGTTTATGGTGTAGGTGGGTGAGGATATCTTGGCTATGCCTGAGAAGTTGCTGGTCTTTAAGCTCTCGAGGATCGCAAGGATGTTCACCCTCTTGAGAGGGACCTTCTCCATGACGTAGTCTATCTCGAGCTCCTCGGTCATCTCCCCCTCCCTGAACTCGTAAATGTCCAGCTTTCCCTCAGCCAGCAGCTCCTTTATACGCCTCACCACGCTCACTATAGGATCCTTGGATAAGGATATGGCCTCCACTATGTTCTTCCCCTCGAAGAAGGAGACCTCAGCCTTCTTGTCCAGGGATTTGAATATGGCGTAGGGGGATATGATCTTCTCGATTATGCCGTCGAGCTCCCGCCTCACGATCGTGGCCTGGATCATGAGCTCATCGCTACCCAAGGGGCTGTTCAGAGAGGATCCCTTCATGCGGGTGTCCTCGTAGAAGGCGAAGAAGCCCTCAGGGTTGGCGAGCATCTCGGCTATACAGTAAACAAGGAGGTTGTAGTTGTTTACGTTCTTCTTGCTGGCGGGACTGAGGTCGCACTTGAACTCTACTATCTGACCCTCCTGGACCTTTATGGAGAGGAAGTACCTGTTAACGAACAGCTCCAGAATGCCTGTTCTTCCCTGGAGGAGGCTTGAGATAACGTCACTAAGGCCTCTGGAGTCACCTATGTAACCGTAGAACATCGTTTAGATCTATCCTACCATCTTCCTGAACTTCTCCAAGAGTTCCTCCATTATGAGGTTAAAGGTCTCCTCCACCCCTTTGCCCTGTATGGCCACCGCCTCCACGGTCTTCTTCCCAGGGAGGGAAACCTCCCTCTGGAGGATCTCCAAGGGAAGGGCGTCGGGGAGGTCCCTCTTGTTGTACTGGATCACTATGGGTGTGCTCTCCACGTCCTTGCCGTAGAGCCTTAGATCCTCCTCGAGAACCCTCAGAAACTCCTTGTTCTCAGGGAGCCTCCTCTCGGAGGAGTCCACTACGAACACAACACCGTCGGCTCCCCTCATTACCATCTTCCTTATATCCCTGTATATGTCCTGCCCAGGGATCGTGTATATGGAGAAGGTGAGAGTAAACCCGTCTACCTTCACCTTCCTGGTTATGAAGTCGAACACAAGGGTCCTCTCCTCCTTTGTGTCGAAGCTGAGAACGTCGAGACCGCTGTTCTTAGCCAGCTGATCTATGTTCGTCGTCTTGCCGGACAGGGCTATACCGTGGTATACGACCTTAAACCTCACTATCCCCTTGGAGGAGTCGATGATCATAACTTCTCCCTCCTTTTATCTTTAATCTATTCCAGGCCAAGCACCCTACACATACAGGTGTATAGGATCTGTACTCCATTCCACACTCCCCACATACCCATATGTCCACAACCTTAAGTAGCTCCTTACAGACCTCCCTGTCCCTCTCGGTAAAAAACCTTATCGGTGGAGATATCCTTTCTTTTAACCCCTCCAACCTCTCCACCATACCCATGTCAGCGTACAGGAGGGCGAGAAGATCAGGGTCAAGATCCTCCCTTCTCTCCCAGGTGATCTCGAGGATACGGGGGGTGAGAGACCTCCTCTCCCATAGAACTGCCAGAAGATCGCTCCCCATCCCCTGATCCAGGGCCTTCTGGAAGATCTTTGCCCCCTTGTCCTCCTCGGACCTTGAGATTATCAGGGCTAAGGAGCTGAGGGTTTTGGGTAGCCTTTCGACCTCATCCAACGCTTTTTCCCCCAAGGACTCGGAGATCATCGAAGCTAAGACCTTTTCCTCCTCCTCCCGGAGGCCGCTCTCCACCGCACTGATCAGGCTCCTCTGGAGGTCGACCGCCTTCTGGTGTTCCCCTTCGAGGAAGTATATGCTCCTGAGCAGCCTCTTGGCTC
>WFOY01000224.1 GCA_015487835.1 Aquificaceae bacterium | reverse complement strand
CATGAAGGGAGGGCAGAGGGTAGATATAACTCTCTGAGAAGTTACCGATATAAAAGGTATGGCCCTGGACTACCAGCCCCTCTTTATCCTGGCCAGTGGCATGCTTCTCCAGGAGAGGAAGCTGGGTGTGATCACCAACAACTTAGCCAACTTAGACACTCCCTCCTTCAAGAGGGACCTTGTCCTTGCCTCCGCCTGGTATACGGACATGGGAACCAAGAGGCCTACCGAAAACCCGGAGGAACCTTCCAACAACTTCGTTTATCCCGTGGTAGGATCGGTCTTTACGGATCTTTCCCAGGGGCCTCTCAGACAGACGGACAACCCCCTGGACTTGGCTATAGAAGGCAAGGGGTTCTTCGCCGTTCGGACCCAGGAGGGTGTTAGGTTTACGAGGAAGGGAAACTTCACCGTAGATAAGGATGGCTTCCTCGTGACTGAGGAAGGCTACAGGGTTTTGGACAGGGACATGAGGGAGATCCAGGTAGAGGGAGGGACCGTTACCGTGGACCCTGAGGGCAACGTGTACATAGAAGGTGACCAGATCGCAACGATTGGGGTGTGGGATCTCCAGAACCCTGAGAAGGTAGGCTTCGACCTGTTTACGGGAACCCCGGTTCCCGCGGAGGATTTCAGGATAAGGCAGGGCTTTGTGGAGATGTCCAACGTAAACGGTGTCCTGGAGATGGTTAGGATAATAGAGACGTCCAGAGCCCATGAGGTCTACGCCAGGTTGATCCAGGCAGTAGACGAGGTCCAGGAGAAGGTGAACAACGTCTTACGTTAGAAGAGAGAACCCTGATTGACAGTTCTTGAAAGGTTTTCTATATCTTTGATCAAACTTTTCATCTCAAGGTTCTGGAGTTCTGCTCTGATCTTCTCCGTGTCAGGCTTAGATATCTTGAGATCTTCGTCGCCGAGATCTATATCCGCATCGGTCATCGGTTTTACGAGCGTGTAGGAAAGTTTTAGCTTGTCCCTGTCCGCTTCAGGATAGAGTTTCTTAAACTCCTCCCACCTTTCTAAGATACCCTCCACGCCTCCGAACCTCTGGATCACGTCCATGGCTGTCTTGGGTCCTATGCCCTTTACACCCTCTATGTTGTCCACCTTGTCCCCAACGAGGGCGAGGTAGTCGGGGATCTTCTCAGGGGGGACTCCGAACTTCCTCCTCACCTTATCCGGGTCGAACACCTCCCAGTTTACGGGGTTTACTACAGTTACCTTGTCACTTACGACCTGAAGCATATCCTTGTCGGGTGTGTATATCTTTACCCTAAAGCCCCTCTCCGAGAACCTTCTCGCCAGGACCGCTATGAGGTCGTCCGCCTCGTAACCTTTCTTCTCAAGGATAGGTATACCCATCAGCTTGAGCAGCTTCTTTATTACCGGTATCTGAACCTTGAGGGGATCGGGCATGGCGGGCCTGCCGGCCTTGTACTCCTTGAAGACCTCCTCCCTCCTGGTGGGTGCGGGGAAGTCGAAGACCACAGCTAAGTACTCAGGCCTCTCGGACTTCATGATCGCGAGGATCATCCTAAGGAAGCCGTAGATCGCACCGGTGGGAAAACCCTCCTTGGTGGAGAGGGGCGGGAGGGCGAAGTAGCTTCTGTATATGAAAGAGGAGGCGTCGAGTAAGTACAGGGTTTTCATATTATAATTTTCTCAAAATGATCAAAAAGATCCTGCTCCTCCTGTTCGTATCTCCAATAGTTATCACCTACTTCGCAGACCCGGAGGTGGTGGAGGAGACTGTAGGCATAGACAAGAGGAAGGTCCTCGTTATGGAGGTCCTGGCCCTGGCCATATACCTGTTTGTCTCCGAGCTGATAAGGGTGGACGTGGTCGGGATCCTGATGATGGTCCTGCTCCCTATCCTGGGTCTCGTCACGCCGGACCAGGCTATAAGTGGCCTGAGCAGTAACGCCGTTGTATCGATAATAGCGGTGATAATCATAGGTGCGGGCCTCGACAGGACCGGCATAATGAACATGCTGGCAAACCAGATAATAAAGCTGGCAGGCAAATCCGAGTCCAGGATAATAGCCCTGATATCGGGAACCGTAGCCCTTATATCCAGCTTCATGCAGAACATAGGGGCAGCTGCCCTGTTTCTCCCTGCGGTCGTCAGGATATCCAGGAGACTGCACATTCCCATATCAAGGCTCCTCATGCCGATGGGGTTCTGTGCGATCCTGGGAGGGACCATCACTCTGGTGGGGTCCAGCCCCCTGATACTCCTTAACGACCTGATAGGTATGTACAACCTAGAACCCTTTCACCTATTCTCCGTTACACCGATAGGTCTCATGCTCGTTGCCGGGGGCGTGATCTACTTCATACTTCTGGGAAGGTTCATACTTCCCAAGAAGAAGGTAAGGGACGAGGAGGGTAAGTTCCTGCCTCCGGACCTCGCCCAGACCTACGACGAGATATGCGGGCTTTACGAGCTCCACGTTCCGGCCAACTTCCAGAGCAGGACCGTTGAGGAGATAGACGCGAGGAGGAGGTACAGGGTAACCATAGTGGCCGTTTACCACAGGAAGACGCGGCATAAGAACTTCGCCCCACCGAGGGAGGAGACCATAGACCCCCTGGACGACATAGCGGTTATAGGGTGTCCTGAGACGGTGGAGAGGTTCGCCAAGGATCTGGGGCTGGAACTAAAGCCCGATCTTGAGGAGTTTGCCGACGACCTCTCCCCCGTGAACGCGGGTCTTGTAGAAGGTATCGTGACACCGAGGTCCGAGCTTGTGGGCCAGACCCTCAGAAAGGTCAACTTCAGGAAGGTTTACGAGGTTAACCCTGTCGCCCTTGTAAGGAGAGGGGAGGTTATATACGCGGGCTTCTCGGACATGGACCTGATGCCGGGAGACGCTATCCTCCTCTTCGGGAGGTGGGAGAAGTTCTTGGATCTTAAAAGGAGGAACGTCCTCGCCTTCTCGACGGAGATAAAGGGTGAGGTGATGAGACCTGAGAAGGCCAAGATGGCCGCCTTCTGGTTCGCGGTTGCCCTACTGCTCATCCTGGTGTTCAACGTAAAGCTGTCCATAGCCCTGCTCACGGGTGCTTTGGGAATGATAATCACCAGGGTGCTTACGGTTGATGAGGCCTACCAGGCCGTTGACTGGATGACGGTCTTTTTGCTCGCCGGTCTGCTACCGCTCGGTATAGCCTTCAGGGAGACGGGAACGGCCGAGTTCATAGCCAGGAGCATAATAACAGCGACAGGGGATCTGCCCGAGTATCTCTTCTACCTTATGGTTGCCCTCCTAACCTCCTTCTTCACCCTGGTGGTGTCCAACGTTGGAGCTACGGTTCTCCTGGTTCCCCTCTGCGTGGACATGGCTATGGAGACCGGTGTGGATCCAAGGATAGCTGCCCTTATAGTGGGCGTGTCCGCCTCCAACACCTTCGTTATACCCACCCATCAGGTGAACGCCCTGATAATGAGGCCCGGAGGCTACAGGACCGTAGACTACCTGAGAGCGGGTGGGGGGATGACCGTTCTCTTCGTGGTGATACTGATGCTGGCTCTTGTCCTATTTTACTAACTGAGCGTTCAGGACCTCGCACCCTATCTTAACTATCTCCTGGATCAGGTTCCCCAAACCCCATCCTTTCTCAGCGGACACAACCACAGCCCTTCCATCGACGAAGGCGGGATGGGGCAGGTGCTCTGTGTCCTCCTCGTTGTCGACTATCCTGTCTGCCTTGTTCAGGGCGTAGATCACGGGCTTGTCCTCAGCGGACAGCTCTCTCAACACCTCCTTCACCGCGTGTATGTGATCTATCCACCTATCGTTGGATACGTCCACCACGTGGAGTATCACGTCTGCCTCAGTCACCTCCTCGAGGGTAGCCTTGAAGGACTCGATCAGCTCAGGGGGGAGCTTCTTTATGAAGCCAACTGTATCCGTGAACAGAACCTTCATACCGCCAGGGACTAACCTGGCCGAGGTTTTGGTGTCTAAGGTTGCGAAGAGCATGTCTGCGGTAAAGGTCTCCCTACCGGTAAGCGCCTTCAGGAGTGTGGACTTCCCAGCGTTCGTGTAGCCTACGATCACCACCTTCAGGATGGGTTCTCCTGTCTCCGATCTCTCCCGCCTTTTTCTCTGGATCCTTCTCCTCCTCTTTATCTCCTCCAGTTCCTCCTTTATCTGGTGGATCCTCCTCTTTATGATCCTCCTCCTTATCTCCACCTCCTGCTCCCCAGGACCTCTCGTCCCGACACCACCACCCAGCCTGGAGAGGGCCCTTCCCTTCCCGTACAGTCTGGGAAGGTCGTGGGTCAACCTAGCGAGCTCAACCTGTAGCTTGGCCTCCCTGCTCTTAGCTCTGCTCGAGAAGATCTCTATCACCAGGTCCGTTCTGTCAAGGACCGTAACGCCTATTATACGTTCCAGGTTCCTCACCTGGGAAGGTGTCAGAGGATCGTCGAAGACGACCACGTCCGCACCGGTTCCCCTTGATATCTCGCCTATCTGTTGGGCCTTGCCAGCACCTATGTAGTATTTGGCGTCAGGTTTTGACCTGTTCTGAAGTATCCAGCCTAAGGTCTTGCCTCCGACGGCCTCGACGAGGCCCTTGAGTTCCTTGAGAGACTCCTTCGCCTCCTCCTTCGTTATGTCTCTATTCCATATGCCTACCAGTATAGCCCTCATTTACCCTCCACTATGGTGCTTATGGCGTGTTTGTAGATCAGATGGGGCTGGCCCTCCACGTCCAGAAGCAGGGTGTACTTATCGTGGCCCAGGATCTTTCCCGTTATCCGGTTACCTCTCGTGAGGTAGATGGTGACGGTGGACTCCTTAGCTTTTAGGTTGTTAAGCAGCTCATCCTGGACGTTGGTCTCCTTCTCCATAGGTAGCATGCCTGACCTCCTTAATTAATATATAACCGCCTTGATCCTCACGTTGCAAGAGCATCAGCCATACTGTAAATTATTCTTATGCTCAAAGATACCTGGCAGGAAGCGGGGAGGTTGGAGAGTCTCTTCTTAGAGATAGTGGAGGACCCTACCAAGAAGGAGGTTCTCCTTTACCCCATATGCTACTGCCAGCTGGTAAGGAAGGAAAACAGCTTCGAGGTGGACCTTGAGAAGCTGATAAGCTGTGCGAACAAGACCTTCAAGATAACCAAGGGTATGTGGCAGGACATACTGCTCGAGATCGACCTCTTCCAGCTAATAGACCCGAACGGTGACCCCGTATGCGGTAAGGACATACTCAGGGTCCACTCACCCGAAGGGTTCAAGGTCAGCTTCCTGCCTGAGTACAGGGAGATCTTCTACGAGGTTTACTCCAGGTTCCTTAAGTACTGGACAGTTCTCAGCAAGGTGTCGAGCTACTCCAAGAGGAACACACCAGCTGAGGCCGTTTACCTTTCTGTGATCATATTCAACGAGGAGCTCTTTCCCGAAGTTTCCCACTTCTGCTCCAACCAGTCCCTCAGGTACCCCGAGGAGGAACCCTTCTTCACCGCACTCAGGGAGATATCTGAGTTTTACAGAAGGTGCACGGACAGGAAGGAGATCGATGTAACCCACCTGACGAAGGCCCTGGAAAACCTGAGCGGTCTTGAAGAGGTGTACTACGGGGTTAACGTGGCGAGGTTGAGGAAGGACCTTGAGAACCTTATCAGGGAGGTCTCGAGGAACAGGCGGTACTTTTTGATAAAGGTAAGCTTCCATATGAGGTCCGATCATGGAAAAGGCATATTCAGGAGGATAATATCCAGGCTTGTGGGTAAGATCAAACAGTTCGGAGGAAGGAGATGGACTTTGATCAGCTCAGAAACAGCCTACTCTTATTCCACAGGAACCTGCTGGAGAAGGCAGAGAGATCTTCCGATCCCGATCTGAGAGAGGCCTACCTTACGGCAGCGAGACATCTTAAGGACGTGGCATCCCATCTTTACAAGTTCGACCAGGCTATGAAGAGGGTAAAGGATCTGGAAAGGACCAAAGGTCAGCCCAACTGAGGTGGAGAAGGAGATCTCCGATCCCATCTACGGCTTCGTTAGGCTGAGCCCCAAAGAGATCAGGATAGTAGACACCCTGATTTTCCAGAGACTTAGACACATAAAACAGCTGGGGCTCGCCTATCTTGTCTTTCCCTCCGCCCAGCACAGCAGGTTCGAGCACGCCATAGGTGTGCTCCACCTGACCGACAGGCTGGTGAGCAAAACTGCGTTTTCCAAAGATGAAAAGGTGAGGACCATGGTCAGGATAGCGGGCCTCCTCCACGACCTCGGACACCCTCCCTTCTCCCACACTACGGAGGTCCTCCTGCCCGAGAGGAAAAGCCACGAGGATGTAACCAGGAGGATAATTCTGGAGACCGAGATATACGACATACTCAGGAAGGAGGTGGGCTTAGATCACGGTGATGTGGAGGCCCTCGTCAGGATCACTTTGGGGGAACCGGCGAGCGAAGAGGAGAGGTTGCTGAGCTCACTCATAACTGGGCAGTTCGGATCTGACAGGCTGGATTACCTGAGGAGGGACGCCTTCTTCTGCGGTGTGTCCTATGGGCTCTTCGACCACGAGAGGCTACTCAGCACCATAGAGGAGGTCGACGGGAAGCTCGCCGTTCACATGAGCGGTCTGAGGGCTCTGGAGAACTTCCTGATAGGAAGGTACTTTATGTACATTCAGGTTTACTTCCACAAGGTCATCAGGATACTCAACATACACCTCCTGGACCTCATAGGGAAGATACTCTCAGAAAAACACTTCACCGATATGGACATGTTCTTGAGGACCAACGATGCGACCATACTTGCGGAGGCCTTTGCAAACCCGGACCTCAGGGAGGACGTGGAGAGGATCTTCGGGAGGAAGCACTTTAAAGAGGTTTTCACAACCAAGGTCAGGGAGGAGTTCGAGGAGGCCAAAGAACGACTCCTTGATAAACTTCCCCCCGACAGGATCAGGTTTGACAGCGTTTACAAGGAACCTTACGATGAGGAGATCTTGATCCTAAACGGTGACAGAGTCCAGAGGGTAGAGGAGGTCTCGGACATAGTGGCCTCCCTGAGGCCGATAGAGATATACAGGATCTACGTTGACGTGGACCTGAGGGAAGAGGCGTGGTCTCTGCTAAGAGGCTGAGTATCCTTCTCAGCTACCTGGTAGGTTTCGGTTGTTTTCTGTCCTTACAGGGCATAGCTGACGACCTTGTGCTGCTTCCTGGGGTGGGGATATTTCTTCTCGGCCTCCTCAACGATATCAGGTTCAAGGTCTACCCTCCCAGGTGGGTCCTGACGATCGTGGGTTTCGGTGTGTCCATACTCTTCCTTTCAGAACTCAGTCTGGACAACGCCATACAGCCCTTCGCCCACGTTTTGGTTCTTCTGATAGTTATAAAGGCCCTGGAGGAGAAGAAGCCAAGGGACATACACCAGATACTCCTTCTCTCTCTCTTCGGTGTGGCCGTGTCCACCACCTTCAGGATAGACATAAGCTTCCTCGCCTTTTTCCTTTACCAGCTTATGGTGGGCAGCGTGGCCTTCTTGGTCACGAACCTCT
>WFOY01000223.1 GCA_015487835.1 Aquificaceae bacterium | reverse complement strand
TAGTTTACAGCCACATAACCCCCGTGGGAGCTGCCGCACAGGGTTATCTCCCTGAACCTCTTTGAGAACCCAACTATCAAAGCTTCGAGCACGTCAAGGACCTCCGTGGTCGTGTGCCTTTCGTAGTCCATATCCATAGCGAAGAAGGAGTAGACCTTCGTCCTGCTGAAGTGGGACCTGGTGAACTGGATCTTTCCCCCTGTGATGTCGGTTCCGAAACCGTGGAGGTGGATCCATAGTCTCTTGGGATTGTGCAGGTCGAAGAAGAACATGGGAAAATTATAACTGGAGGTGGGCTATGTTATTCGTATGTCTGCTGATCGTGGCCTTGGTCTCCTTTGCCGAGGAGGTAAGCATAGAAGTATCTCACGAAAACAGGAAGTTCAAGGCTGTGGCCGTGTGGCAGGTGCCCGAGGGTGTGGATCCTGCCAAGAAGGGTGCCGTTATCTGGGTCCACGGACTACTCCAGACCCACAGGATGAGGGAACCTGTGACCGTGCAGAGGGAGATCTGGGTAAGTGCTGGCTTTCCTGTTCTCTCCCCCACGCTGACGCTTAGAGTGAACAGCAGAAGGGAACCCTACGACTGCTCCTACCCTCTCGACACCGAGTTTGAGGAGAGCCTGAGGGAGATAGGTGCTTGGGTTGAGTGGCTGAAAAGGAAGGGCGTGAAGAGGATAGTCCTCGCAGGCCACTCCTTAGGAGGCCTCCAGGTGGTCCTCTTCGCCTCCAAGGTCAGGGACCCGGCGGTGGTGGGTGTGGTCGCCGTGGCACCCTCAAAGGGTATCAGAAGGGACCACCCCCTTATCAGTAAGGCAGAGGACCTGGTAAAGAAGGGTAAGGGCACCAAGATGTTGAGGACGAGCTTCTTTTACTGTCAGGAGGCTGAGGTTTCCGCGAGGACCCTGTACTCTTACTACGGTGTTGATAGGAACTTAGGGAAGGCCCTAAGGAAGGTGGACGTTCCGGTTCTCATAGTGTGGGGGGCTATGGACGAGAGGGTTAAGGATCTGCCCACCTTCCTGGATACGTACATAAAAGACAAGGGGAACGTCCGTGTAGAGGTGATCGATTTTGCCGACCACTTCTTTAGAGATCTCGCCGCTGAGGACCTGGGGAACATAGTGGTTGAGTTTCTCAGAGAGGTTCTGCCCTGATACAGGTAAAGCCTGCCTCCGGATGGAAACCCTCCCGTATCTCCTCGTTCCCGACGGGTCTATCGTTCTGGGGTTCTTCTATTATGGTTGACAGGACACTTGTGATCCTCATGTCCGCCTCCCTCAGCATACGGTCCACCTCTCTAAGAGAGTAAAACTTAGCCTCCCTGTAGATGGGGTGTCCTTCCTTACCCTTCCTTATGTAGAACTCGGCCCAGCTGCTCTCCCTAAGTATAAGACCGAGGAGGACCACACCTCCCGGCCTCAGGACCCTTCTCACTTCCCTCAGCACAGCCCTTGGGTCCTCCACGAAGCAGAGCGTGACCACGATGAGGACCAGGTCAAAGGCACCGTCCCTGAAGGGTAGGCTCTCGGCCCTGCCCAGGACAGGGACCACACCCCTTTCCTTGGCTTTAAGGATCATCTTGAGAGAGGTATCGATCCCGTACCTTACCCCCAGGGCCTCGGCGAACCTGCCCGTACCCACTCCGACCTCAAGACCTTTAGAAAACTTGGGAAGGACCTCCTTAAGGCACCTTAGCTCAAGTTCGAAAGCTGACCTGCCGAAGGGTGTTTCGTACCAGGAGTCGTACCTGTCGGCGAAAAGATCGAAGACCCTCATCGTACAACCACTCTCACCCTGAACCTTCCCCTCCCCGTGTTGTCCACAGCCTCTAAGGTGACAAGGTCGAACCTGTCCTCTATTACCTTCACGAGTCTTGGAAGGTCCCGCCAGCTGACCTCACCTACCACAACCTCAACGCCCTGGTCCGTGCTCGCAACCCTCTCTGGCCTTATCCCAAGATCCTCAAGGGTTCTCCTCACGCTGGCCTCGTCGGCTCTGTTCTTAACCTCAACCTTTGAGATAAGACTTAGGAACTCCTTGTGTCGTAGGTACTCCCTTATAACCTCCTCCCTCACCTCGGACACCCTCAGACTACCGTAAACGAGGAACAGAAGGGCTGTCCCGAGGGATAGGAGTAGGAGGGTCCGCCTCTTCATCTGACAACCACCTCAAACTCGTAGGTCTCCTCTGGAGTTTTTCTAACCATCTCAGGCTTCAGGTCCTCAACGAGGTCCAAATTGCTGACCTCCCCCCTGAGTCTGAGTTCCACGCCGTTGAACTCTATACTGTAGATCCTCATCCCCCTGCGAAGGTAGGGGGCAATCTCCACCAGTTTTCCGGTAAGTGAGATCTTATCCCCGCTTGCCATAGCCCTGACCTGATCCAAGATCCCCACAGCCGGGAGCTGGGGGAACATCTCCCTGAAGATATCCCTCTGCTTGGATCTCAACTCCTTGATAGCCGTGTCTTTGAAGATCTCCGATCCCAAGATCGCCGCTACGAAAGCTACCAGGGCAAGGCCGTTCAACGCAAAGTAGATCTTGAGGTCCCTTGCCGAGATCTCCTCCTCCCTGAAGTCAGGCGCCTCGTCGGGGATCACGTACCTCATGGCAGCGCCGAAGGCTGCGTTCATGCCGGGGTCTGCGAACCTGTTCCTGTGGACCCTCCCAAAGAGGTCCTTCACAACGTCGGTGGTCACGACCCCGCCGAGGACCACATCCTCCTTCGAGAGGTCCCATCCGAGGTCCTCGAAGATCTCCCTCAACTTTTCCGGACGGTTGTTAAAGTGATTGGAACCTCTCATAAGCACCCTGTAGGACTCCATCCTACCTCCCCTCACCCTGACCACCGTCGTTCTTTCCCTTTTTATGTCCACCACGGTGCAGTCACCAAGATCCATAGCCCTCGCACATCTCGCCAGGGAGAAGACCTCCGGGTCCAGGGCGTAGGCGTCCTCAGGGGGAGAGAAGCCCCTGACCACGGCCAGTATGTAACCACCCTCCACAGGTTTGAGGTCCCAGAGGACGTCCCCGAACTTCTCCTCAACCTCGAGGGCCACGGACCTCCTTATATCCTTAGGATCCCTTATATCCGTAGATCCCCGCCTGACTAGGCAAAGGTGAGATGGCACAACGTATATCTTCTTACCTATTTTGGAGGTAGGCCTCCACTCCTTCCTGAACCTCGGGACCTCCAGGCTGAAAACCTTATCGCCGTCAACTCCAGTCCAGACCACAGGAATATTGTAAACACCCCTGCATGTTAAAATGTTTTACACATGACCGAGATCATATTTCAGGCAGGGGGTGTGAGATGACCGGGAAGATGATCTTTGACTCGGAAGACCACAAGGTGTTCCTGTTCGAGGAGCTGACCCCAGCGAGTGCGGTCCAGGCCAACCAGTACCTAATAATACACAAGGACGAGGCCATGATCCTGGACCCGGGTGGGCACAAGGTCCAGTCCAAGCTGTTCGCGGATATATCCGTCCTCATATCGCCCAAGCAGGTGAGGTACATATTCCTATCCCATCAGGATCCGGATATCGTCGCGAGCATAAACTACTGGATGATGGTAACCGAAGCCGAGGCACTGATCTCAAAGCTGTGGATCAGGTTTCTGCCCCACTTCGGGTTGGACTCCAAGCTGGAGGGCAGGGTCATACCTATCGATGATCGTGGCACGAGGGTTACCATAGGAGGTGACTGTGAACTCATGATCCTGCCCGCCCACTTCCTCCACTCTCCGGGGAACTTTCAGGTTTACGACCCCTGCTCCAAGATACTCTTCTCAGGAGACTTGGGGGCATCTCTTGGCCAGGACTACATGTTCGTGGAGGACTTCGACGATCACGTAAAGTACATGGAAGGCTTCCACAGAAGGTACATGGCCTCCAACAGGATCCTCAAACTCTGGGCAAGGATGGTCCGCAAGCTGGACATAAACACCATAGCCCCTCAGCACGGTGCTGTGTTCAAGGGGAAGGAAATGGTGGAGAGGCTGCTGAGTTGGCTGGAGAACTTGGAGTGTGGTGTTGATATAATGGACGAAGAGATCTATACTTTACCATGATGGTGAGGGTTTGGTTAGTAATCGCTTCCTTACTCACTCTGTTTTCCTGTGACCAGAAGTTCAACGGTATAGTAAAAGACGAACCCGCCAAGGAGTTCTGCCTAACCGGGTGGAAAGAGGGTAAGGAAACAGAAGTGTGCCTCAGCGACTTCAGGGGGAAGGTGGTCCTGATCTTCTTAGGATATACCCACTGTCCTGATGTCTGCCCCATGGCCCTCCAGGTCCTCAAGAGAACCGTCAATATTCTGGACCCCAAGCAGAGGGAGAAGGTTCAGGTCCTGTTCATAAGCGTGGACCCTGAGAGGGACACACCCGAGATAGCCCATAAGTATGCGGAGTTCTTCGACCCCTCCTTCATAGGTGTCACTGGACCCCACGAGAAGCTGAAGGAGATCACCAAGGCTTACTTCGCCTTTTACAGAAAGGTGGACCAGAAGTCTGGGAAGGACTACCTGGTGGACCACACAGCCTACATATACCTCATAGATCCCAAGGGTAACCTCAAGGTCATATACCCCTCCAGGAAGCAGAAG
>WFOY01000222.1 GCA_015487835.1 Aquificaceae bacterium | reverse complement strand
TATGTCTTAACTGCCATAGTCTAATTATAGGTCTTCCCGTCTTTCTTGCATAGTCCTCGTAGTCTTCGTACTGCTCTTCGAGTTCAAAGATGGTTATCTTCGTATCGGGTGGGTGTATGACAGCCACGTATCTTCCAAGCTCGAGGGCTATCCTGTCTCCCTGTCTGTACACAAGAGCTTTTGGGTCCTTGATGTGCTTTGTGAACATTCTGTCAAGTTCCTGAGGGTTCTTGATGTTCCACCCATCTATGTATTTCCTCTTTATGAAGTGAAGTGTTAAGCTGTCTATCTCTTCCTTGCCTTGTATTATTCTTTTCACCTCCTCCGGGAATCTGCTGAAATCTCCAAAAGTATCAGCAAGGTCATCGATCAGAAACTGTGTTTTTATCTTCTCCTTCCACCTCCCCGCCCTTACCGTTCTCCCTATTGTCTGAACTACCTTAAACTCCTCCTTCCCGATCCTCTCTATGAGGTCTTTCTTCCTGACAAAGGCGTTAAGTTCCCTGTCCCAGAGCTTTTCTATATCTATCCCGAGGGCTTCTAAGTCTCTAATGTATTGAGGGGCTATCTTCCTTCTTACCACAGGGATAAGGTAGCACAGGCAGTGTGGGTGGGGTTTTCTTCTGGAGGGAGTTTATGACCAAGATGTAATAGAACTCAGAACCTTGCCTCGCAGGTGTGATCGTACTCTATAAGTTCTTTTATCTTCGGGTCCTTACCGCACAGAGGACACTCGGGATCCTTCCTGAGTTTGACCTTTCTGAAGTCCATGGAGAGGGCGTCCATGATCAGGAGTTTACCGACCAGGGGCTCTCCTATCCCAAGGATCAGCTTTATGGCTTCGGTAGCCTGGATGCATCCCATTATCCCCCCGATCGACCCTAAGATCCCTGCCTCCTGGCAGGAGGGTACCATACCCGGTGGTGGAGGTTCGGGGAATAAACACCTGTAGCAGGGCGTATTCTCCTTATCCCTGAAGTCAAAGACCGTACACTGACCCTCGAACCTGAGCATGGCTGCCGAGACTAAGGGCTTCCCCGCAAAGTAGCAGGCATCGTTTATTAAGAACCTGGTGGGAAAGTTGTCGGTACCGTCGAGAATAACATCGTAGTCGGCTATCAGGTCCATCACGTTGTCCTTGTTGATCATGGTGTTGTAGGTGATGACCTTAACATCAGGGTTCAGGTTTTCTAAGGTCTTCTTGGCCGACTCCACCTTCGGCGTGCCTACCCTATCGGTGGTGTGAAGGATCTGTCTTTGGAGGTTCGAGAAGTCCACAACATCGAAATCCACTATCCCCAGGGTGCCTACCCCGGCGGCCGCCAGGTAAAAGAGAGCAGGCGAACCCAGACCTCCTGCCCCTATCACTAACACCTTAGACCTTAGCAGCTTCTCCTGTCCTTTCCCGCCCACTTCGGGGAGGATTATGTGCCTTGCGTACCTCTTTATCTGCTCCTCTGTGAACTGGAACATGACTATAAAATATAACACTCAGGTGGGAAAGGTCAAAACCAACCCGGCCAAGGTGATCCTGACCTCGTACATGGCCCTCATAGCCTTGGGATCCCTTGTCTTCTGGCTTGGTCCCACAACAAAGCGGGAGATTGAATACATTGACGCCCTGTTCACGGTGACTTCCGCTGTCACAGTTACCGGTCTCACTGTGATCGACACAGCCTCCGACCTTACCCTATTGGGACAGCTACTCCTGCTTCTACTTATACAGGTGGGTGGTCTGGGTTACATGACGCTGACCACCTTCTTCCTGGTCGTCTTAGGCAGGAAGATAGGCCTCAGGGAGAGGATGATCTTAGCTGAATCCTTGAACTATCCCGGTCTTTACGGCCTGGTGCGGTTCCTCAAGAGAGTCATCATTTTCGTGGTTTTAACCGAGCTTGTGGGCTTCGTCCTCTTGGCCGTTAGGTGGTGGGAAGATATGGGACCTCTTAAGGCCACTTACATGGCTCTCTTTCACTCAGTATCCGCCTTTAACAACGCAGGTTTTTCCCTGTTCACGGGAAGCCTGGAGGCCTTCCGGGGGGATGTTTATACAATACTTATATTTTCTGCTCTGATAGTCCTCGGTGGACTTGGTTTTTTCGTGGTTCAGGACCTGATATTGTTCCTAAGAGGTAAGGTGAGGAGGGTGACTACCCATACGAAGGTGGTCCTGGTGATCACGTCTATACTTATCCTGGGGGGTTGGGCTCTTCTTATGATCACGGAGGCTGGACACCCGGGTGGTCTCTGGGACCTCGGCCTTAAGGAGGGTCTGTTATCGGGTCTGTTTCTCAGCGTGTCTTCCAGAACAGCCGGTTTTACCACCTTAGACCTATCTCAGCTTTCCGAGTCCTCTCTGTTTTTGGTTCTGATACTCATGTTCATAGGTGCGTCTCCGGGCGGGACCGGCGGTGGTGTCAAGACGGTCACCTTCACCCTGATAACGGTTGCCGTGATGTCCTATGTAAGAGGAAGGGACGAGGTGGTCCTCTTTGGGAGAAGGGTCCCCCAGGACCTGGTTTACAGGTCCATGGTTATAATACTCCTCTCTACCGCCTACATAGTTGTGGCCAATCTTTTGGTGGACAGGCTGGAGGAGAAGGATTTTCTGGCCACGATCTTCGAGATAGTCTCGGCGTTCTCAACGGTGGGTTTCTCTCTTGGGTCTGACGGCGTTAGCTTCTCATCCCAGCTTGGAACCTTGAGCAAGCTTATACTTATCATCACCATGGTGGTTGGCAGGGTTGGTATACTGAGCTTCGCCTTAGCTGTAGCCTTCAGTG
>WFOY01000221.1 GCA_015487835.1 Aquificaceae bacterium | reverse complement strand
TGGACGAGGAGGGTAGGGTCGTCGAGAGGCACGCAGTTCCCTACGGTGCCAGGATACTGGTCGAAGAAGGGAAGGAGGTAAAGGAGAACACCTCCCTCGCCGAGTGGGACCCCTTCAACACCTACATAATCGCTGAGGAGGAGGGGACCGTAGAACTCAGGGACATAATCCTCGACGTCACCGTGAGGGAGGAGAGGGACGCCCTCACAGGGAAGACGGCTACGATCATCTCCTTCATGAGGCCCAAGGACGCTATGCTCCACACACCCAGGGTCGTCGTCATAACTAAGGACGGAAGGGAGCTCACCTACGACCTTCCCGTGAACTCGATCCTCAACATCCCCTCCGAACAGCTGAAGCTCGAGTGGCACGTCTGCCCGACCTGTTCCGAGGCTGAGGACACCCAGATCCAGCACAGGTACTACGTGGTCAAGAAGTTCAAGGTAAAGCCCGGGGACATACTCGCCAGGATACCCAAGGAGATGGCTAAGGTGAGAGACATAGTCGGCGGTCTCCCGAGAGTAGAGGAGCTCTTCGAGGCGAGGAGGCCCAAGAACCCGGCCATAATCTCCGAGATAGATGGCTACGTGAAGATTTACGAAGACGCCGACGAGGTGATCGTCTACAGCATGGCCACCGGCGAGACCAGAAAGTATCCCGTCAAGAAGGACGATCTCATACTCGTAAGACACGGTCAGTTCATAAAGAAGGGTCAGCAGATAACGGAGAGCGTTGTTTCCGAGATAGACGGTCAGGTGAGGATGAAGGGGAGCAAAGGCTTCAGGGTCATAGTCTACAACAGAGAGACGGGACTCCAAAAAGAGTACCTCGTTCCCAAAGGGAAGCACCTGCTCGTGAAGGATGGGGACGAGGTCAAGGCGGGCGATCCTCTCACCGACGGGACACCCATGCCGGAGGAGATCCTGAAGATCAAGGGAGTTGAGGAGCTACAGAAGTTCCTCCTTAAGGAGATCCAGATGGTTTACAAGCTCCAGGGCGTGGACATCAACGACAAGCACTTCGAGATCATCATAAGGCAGATGCTGAGAAAGAGGAGGATCGTCGATCCAGGGGACAGCAGGTTCCTCGTGAACGAGGAGGTGGACAAGGAGGACCTTGAGGAGGAGATCCAGAGGATAAAGGAAGAAGGAGGAAAACTCCCCAAGGCTGAACCCATACTCGTCGGCATAACGAAGGCTTCCCTCTCGACGAGGAGCTGGATATCCGCAGCTTCGTTCCAGGAAACGACCAAGGTCCTCACCGAAGCTGCCTGCGAGGGCAAGATAGACGACCTCTACGGGCTCAAGGAGAACGTGATAATCGGGAACCTGATACCGGCTGGGACAGGTGTCAGCGAGTACGCGGACGTGGAAGTTGTCGAGGAGGGGAAGCCCACCCTCTTCAGGGAGGAATTGAAGGAGGAGGAGAGCTGAGATATAATAGTTGATTGCGTGTTTTCAGGAGGAAGGTTATGCCGACGATAAACCAGCTCGTAAAGTACGGCAGAGAGAGGAGGAAGAAGAAGTCCAAGGCCCCCGCCCTGGAGGGCTGTCCACAGAAGAGGGGGGTCTGTGTCCGGGTATATACAGTAACTCCGAAGAAGCCGAACTCAGCCCTCAGGAAGGTGGCGAGGGTCAGGCTCTCCAACGGGATAGAGGTCACCGCCTACATACCCGGCGAGGGGCACAACCTCCAGGAACACTCCATAGTCCTCGTGAGGGGAGGAAGGGTCAAGGACCTTCCCGGCGTGAGGTACAAGATCATAAGGGGGACCTTAGACGCCGCAGGCGTCCAGGGGAGAAGACAGTCAAGGTCCAAGTATGGGGCGAAAAGACCCAAGGAGGAACAGGGAGGTTAAGGGATGCCTAGGAAAGGACCGGTTCCACCCAGAGAGATACCGCCTGACCCCAAGTACGGGGACGTCCTGATCCAGAAGCTGATAAACAAGGTGATGAAGGACGGCAAAAAGAGCGTTGCCGAGTGGATAGTTTACACAGCACTAGAGGAGGCTGCCAAGGAGAGGGGTATGACCCCACCCGAACTCCTCCACAAGGTCGTTGAGAACTTAAAGCCCCAGTGGGAGGTGAGGCCAAGGAGGGTAGGAGGTGCCACCTACCAGGTTCCCATAGAGGTGCCAGAAAGGAGGCAGGTGAGCCTAGCGATAAAGTGGCTCGTGGAGGCTGCGAGGAACAGACCGAGGGGAAGGGGGTCCTACACGATGATAGAGAGGCTAAAGGCTGAGCTGCTTGACGCCCTCGACGGCAAAGGCGGAGCCGTCAAGAAGAAGGAAGAGGTCCACAGGATGGCCCAGGCGAACATGGTCTTCTCCCACTTCAGGTGGTAAGGAGGTAGGAAGATGGCGAGAGCTGTGCCTATAGAGAAGCTAAGGAACATAGGACTGGTCGCCCACATAGACGCAGGTAAGACCACGACTACCGAG
>WFOY01000220.1 GCA_015487835.1 Aquificaceae bacterium | reverse complement strand
CTGAGGTGAGGAAGGAGGGGAGAGCGTCGCTAATAGGTGGTGAGAGGGGATACGAGTTCTACACCAGGCTGGCGGAGGAGGTAAAAAACTTTCTTAAACCCGGTGGGTTCGTCGCCCTCGAGATAGGTCACGACCAGGGGGAAGTCGTGAAGGGTCTCCTAGGGAAGGTGGGTTTGAAGGTTAATATATATAAGGACTACGCAGGTAAAGATAGAGTAATTTTGGGATGGAGCTGATAGGCTTTGCCATTGGCGTTATATTCTTCATAGCCCTGGAAGGTTTCTTCGCAGGATCCGAGATAGCACTCCTCAGTGCGGACAAGGGACTTCTCAAGGCCGTCGTAAAGAAAAGGAAGCTAAAGTACGTGGCCCACTTCTTAGAGAACCCGGAGGAGTACATAACCCTCACCATGCTCGGATACACCGTCAGCATAGTCTTCGCCGCCACCCTCTACACCCTCGCCCTCATAAACCTCACCAGATACATTCCCCAGATCTCGGGCTACGAGGTGGCCCTGGCAGAGACCCTTGTAATATTCACGATCATATTCGGGGAGATAATACCCAAGAGCTTCTTCCAGCACCATGCCAACAGGATAGCCATACCGAGCCTGTTCGTCCTCGACAGGATCAGGATCCCTCTAAAACCTTTCCTCGTCCTCTCCAAGGTGGTGAGCAGATCGATCTCAAAACGCTTCGCAGGGAAGGGCATGACCATAAGGAGGGAGGACATAATAGACCTCCTGAGGGAGAAGAGGACCTTCACCGAGCACGAGAGCCTGATGGTGTCCAACATAATCTCCTTTAAGGACAGGAGGATAGGGGAGATAGTCAAACCCCTTTACGAGACGGTGATGATCTCCGAAAACGCCAGCGTCGCCCAGGCTGTGGAGAAGATAAAGGAGAGCGGTTACTCCAGGATACCAGTCTACAGGATAAGGGTGGACGATGTGGTGGGCTACGTGAGTGCCTACGACCTCCTGAGGGCAAAGCCAGAGGAGCCGGTCAGGAAGTACATAAGGGAGATAATCGTCTTCTCGGAGTATACGTTCCTCCCGGACGTGATTAAAACCTTCAGGGAGAGGAAGGAACACATAGGCGTGGTCGCGGACGAGAGGGGGGTTATCATAGGCATCGTTACCTTAGAGGACATCCTGAAGGAGATAGTGGGGGTTATCCAGACCGAGAGGGGTGAGGAGGACCTTATAAAGGAGATAAGCCAGGACAGGTGGATATTAGACGGAAAGCTCGAGATAAACGACCTGGTGAGGATAACCGGGATCAAGGTACCGGAGGGCAACTACAGCACAGTGGGCGGCTTCCTCTCCTTCGTGCTCGGCAGGATCCCCAAGGAGGGGGAGGAGGTCAGGCTGGACGGCTTCAGGTTCAAGGTCCTATCGAGCGACGAGAGGAAGGTCAAAAAGGTGATCCTGGAAAAGGTGAAGTCATGAAGTACACCCACAGGAGCATAAAGGAGGTCCCTGAGGACCTGAGACCCAGGGAGAAGCTGAAAAAGCTCGGCCCGAAGGCCCTCTCGGAGGAGGAGCTCCTCGCCGTTATCCTGGGAACGGGAACAAAAGACAAAGATGTGCTAACCCTATCGAGGGACCTGATCAGGGAGGGCTGGGACAGGCTGAGGAGGATGTCCTTGGAAGAACTTAGGTCCCTGAAGGGTCTTGGGGATGTGAAGGCCCTCCAGATAAAGGCCCTTATAGAGATCTCCGAGAGGATAAAAAGACCGGGTGGAGGCACCAGGATACTGGACCCGGAGGCAGCCTACCAGTTCCTCAGGGACAGGCTCAACACCCCCAGGGAGACACTGATAGCCCTCTACCTGGACCTCAGCCACAGGGTCGTAGGGGAGGAGGTCATAGCGGTCGGGTCTGTTAACAGGGTCTTCGTCCAGCCGAAGGACGTCCTCCTTAAGGCGGTCGAGACGGCGGCCTACGGTGTGATCGTGGCTCACAACCACCCCCAGGGCCTTCCAGAACCCTCTAAGGAGGACCTTGAGTTCACAAGAAGACTTAGGGACGCGTGCAGCCTCCTCGGGTTTGAGCTGATAGACCACCTCATAGTCTCCGAAGAGGGTTACGTATCTCTGAAGGAGCGAGGCTTCCTTGATATATGACATAATTGTCATATAATTTCCCTATGGTCGTGATCCTGGCCCTGCTCTTCGTTGGGATCTCCTTCTCCGAGGTCCTCTACATAGCAGCTGCTGCGAGCCTAAGGCCTGCCCTGACCGAGATAGTGGATGAGTTTGAGGGGATAAACCAAGAGGTTAAGATCAAGGTCACCTTTGGTTCCTCGGGGAGCCTCTACTCCAAGATAAGTGCGGGTGCACCCTATCACCTCTTTCTCTCCGCGGACACCTTCTACCCGAGGAGACTCCTACAGGAGGGCCTTGCCCTCGAGGAGAGCTACTTCGAGTACGCCGAGGGTAGGATCGTCCTGTTCTACACGGCGGGTGAGTTTAAAGACCTAAGGGACCTCCTGAGGGCCTCAAAGGTAGCCCTCCCGAACCCCAGGTACGCCCCCTACGGCAGGGCTGCCCTCCAGTTTCTGAAAGCCTCTGGCCTGTACGAGACCCTGAAGGACAGGCTTGTCTACGGTTCTGACGTGTCCCAAACGGTCCACTTCGTGATAAGCGGTGGGGCGGAGGTGGGTATAGTCTCCCTGTCTCTTGTCAAGCATCTTGGGAGCGGGAGGTACACCTTGGTGCCTGAAAATACCTACGATCCTGTGGTCCACGCCATGGTGATAACCATAAGGGGCAAGGATCTGAAGCATTCCTGGAAGTTCCTCGAGTTCATGAAGGGACCCAGGGCTAAGGAGATCCTCAGAAAACATGGTTTCGGGGTGCGGTGATGTTCGAGGCGGTCGTCCTGAGCCTAAAACTCTCCATTATCACGACGGTGGTACTCGTAACCCTTTCCCTGCCCCTCTCCTACCTTTTGGCCTACAGAGACTTCAGGGGTAAGGAGGTACTTGAGGCTGCCCTTCTGCTCCCCATACTCCTACCTCCTACCGTGATCGGTTTTTACCTCATACTCCTCCTGTCCCCAAAGTCCCCCCTGGGCAGCGTCTACGAGGCCCTCTTTGGGAGGCCGATCCTCTTCAGCTTCGAGGGTCTTGTTGTAGGGTCGCTCATATACTCCCTCCCCTTCGCGGTTTTCCCTATAAAGGACGCCTTCATGTCCGTTGACAGAAGGTATATAGAGACCGCTTACGTCTTCGGGTACTCTAAGATCGAAACCTTCCTGAGGGTCATCCTCCCCATAAGCTCGAGGGGCATATTCACAGCTGTGGTGCTCGTGTTTGCCCACACTATGGGAGAGTTCGGGGTCGTCCTCATGGTGGGCGGCAACATACCTGGTGAGACGAGGACCTTATCTATCTACATATACGATGAGGTCCAGGCCCTAAGCTACGGTGAGGCCCACAGGGCCTCCCTTTTACTCCTTGGAGTGTCCCTAACCGCACTTATCCTTATACTCTTTCTGAGGGGAAGATGGGTAAGGGTATAGTCCTCCGCTTCAGGAAAACCTTCCCAGGTTCCGTTATAGAGGGCGAGTTCACCTTCGAGGAAGGTTTCAACCTGATCCTCGGCCCTTCAGGCTCGGGAAAGACGACTACCCTTAGGGTCATCTGCGGCCTCGAGAGGCCCGAAGAAGGGTTTATGTCCTGCTGCGGTGAGGTTTACATGGATACGGAGAGGGGTGTCTTCCTCCCTCCCCAGAGGAGGAGGATCGGGATAGTCTTCCAGGACCACAACCTGATCCCCCACCTAACCGTTAGGGAGAACATAGAGTTCGCCTTAAGGAAGTCCGAGAACCCCGTCCCCGTAGAGGAGTTCATAGCTACCTTCGGGCTTGAGGGCTTGGAGAACAGGTACCCCGACCAGATCTCTGGGGGCGAGCAGCAGAGGGTAGCCATAGTCAGGGCCCTTGCTTACAGACCGAGGGCCCTCCTCCTCGACGAGCCCTTCTCCTCTCTCGACTTCTCCATGAAGATGAGGGTGATAGAGTTTCTCAAGTCCCTTGAGTTGAACATACCCGTGGTTGTGGTCACCCACGATCCTCTCGAGGCCTTCCTCTTGGCGGGGAAGGTTTACGTCATGGAGAGGGGCAGGAAGGTGAGGGAGGGAAGAAGGGATATAGCCGAGGAGATCCTGGACAGGATAGCACTCCTTAAGGATCGATCTCCTGAAGTATCCTGATCAGCCCCTTCGCAGCCTCCTGCTCCGCCTCCTTCTTGCTCCTTCCTCTGCCTATGGCCGAGAAGCCCCTTATGGAGCTCTCAACGGTGAAGACCTTGGCGTGCTCGGGACCCTCCACGCTTATGACCCTGTAGGTGGGTCTCTCCTTCCACCTCTTCTGGGTTATCTCCTGGAGCATGGTCTTGTAGTCCTTCCTTATCCTTCTGTTCCTAACCACCTCGACGATCCTCTCCCTGAAGGTCCTGTTGAATACCTCCTTGACCAGACCGCAGTCCCTCCCGCTGTCTATGTATATGGCAGCCCAGAGGGCCTCGAAGACGTCCCCCACTATGGAGACGTTCTTCTTACCCCTGCTTATCAGTATGTACTGGTGAAGGTCCAGGTCCCTGGCAAGATCGTTGAAGAACTCCTCGCTTATGAGG
>WFOY01000219.1 GCA_015487835.1 Aquificaceae bacterium | reverse complement strand
CCTCATAGAGGGGATGATAATCTCCTCCTACGCCATAGGTGCCAACGAGGCCTTCATATACATAAGGGGTGAGTACACGGCAGGGTACTACATCCTAAAAGACGCCATAGAGGAGGCTAAGAGGAAGGGCTTTTTAGGTAAGAACATCCTGGGTTCCGGTTTTGACCTTGAGATCTACGTTGCGAGGGGGGCAGGTGCTTACATCTGCGGTGAGGAGACGGCCCTCATAGAGTCTCTGGAGGGGAAGAGGGGACACCCCAGGCTGAAGCCCCCCTACCCCGTTCAGGTGGGTCTCTGGGGAAGACCTACGGTGGTGAACAACGTGGAGACCATATGCAACGTCCCCTTCATAATAAACCTTGGGTGGGAGGAGTACAGGTACATAGGTCCGAGCGACTACGCAGGTCCCAAGCTCTTCCCCGTCAGCGGTAAGGTGAAAAAACCTGGTGTCTACGAGCTTCCTATGAACACCACTCTTAGAGAGGTGATATTCAAGTACGCAGGGGGGACCCTCGGGAACAGGAAGGTGAAGGCGGTCTTCTCGGGAGCCCTGGACTGCTTCTCCGCCGATGAGCTCGACATGCCCATGGACTACTCCCCCTTCGGCTTCGGAGGAACCGGGACGGTGATAGTTCTCACTGAAGACGATGACATAGTGGAGGCTTGTCTCAAGATAGCTGAGTTCTATGAACACGAGACCTGCGGTCAGTGCACACCCTGCAGGGTGGGTTGCTACGAGCAGGCCGAACTCCTGAGGAGGATATACCAAGGGGAGGCTACCGAGAGGGACTGGGAGGGGTTCCTCTTCGTGAACAGATACATCCAGCCCACCTCCATATGCGGTCTCGGGGCTGTTGCGGGGAGGCTCATAAAGCAGGCTATGGAGAAGTTCCCGGAGGAGTTCGAGAGATACAAAAGCAGGCTTCTCAAGACAGCCTTATGATATACGAGATAATAGCGACGGGGTTTTACTTGGGGAGGCTACCAGCACCGGGGACCATAGGGACCCTTGTAGGGGCAGGCGTGGCCTATCTTGTATCCTTTAACCTCTGGACTGTGGTGGTGGCTGGGTCGGTCCTGTTTCTGGTGGGTCTCATAGCTACCAGTGAGGTCATAAGGATGACGGGTGACCCAGACCCGGACCAGGTGATCATAGATGAGGTGGTCGGCTTCGTAGCGTGCTTCCTGCTGGTTGAGTTTACCCTGTACACAGTGGTAGTAGCTTTTATCCTCTTCAGGGTGATAGACATATTCAAACCCTTCCCTGTAAACCTACTTGAGCGCGTTCCAGGGGCCTTCGGTGTTATGCTGGACGACCTTGTGGCAGGACTTATGACCTCCTTCCTTATGTTTCTCCTGTTACAATAAACCGCCATGAGGATAAGGGTAGCCCACAGCCCGGATTCGGACGACGCCTTCATGTTCTACCCCATGGTTAAGGGCCTGATCGACACGGAGGGTCTTGAGGTAGAACACGTCCTCGCGGACATAGAGACCCTGAACAGGGAGGCCCTGAAGGGAACCTACGAGGTATCCGCTGTATCCGTTCACGCTTACCCTTACATAGCGGACAGGTATCTTATCCTCCCGAGCGGCGGTAGCGTGGGTGAAGGTTACGGACCCGTCGTCGTCTCGAGGAGAAACCTCGGAAGTCTAAAAGGTAAAAAGGTAGCCGTCCCTGGAAGGCTCACCACCGCGTATCTCACCTTAAAACTCTACGAACCGGACTTTGAACCTGTCTTTCTGTCCTTCGACAGGATACAGGAGGCGGTTGCAAAGGGTGAGGTGGAAGCGGGCGTTCTCATACATGAGGGACAGCTTACCTACAGCGACCTTGGTCTCGTGAAGGTAGTGGACCTTGGGGAGTGGTGGAAGGAGGAGACGGGACTTCCCCTGCCCCTCGGGTGCAACGTGGTGAGGAGGGACCTTGGCCTTGAGACCATAAGGAAGGTGGAGAGGGTGATGAGGAGGAGCGTTGAGAAGGCCCTTGCGATCAGGGAAGAGGCCCTCCACTACGCCATGGATTTCGCAAGGGGTCTCGACCCGAAAAGAACGGATATCTTCGTCTCCATGTATGTGAACGAAAGAACCTTAGACTACGGTGAGGAGGGAAGGAGGGCGGTGAGGGAACTCCTGAGGAGGGGAAGGGCGGAGGGGATAATTGAGGTGGAGATCCCTGAGGTCATCTTCTCAGACGAGGTTTAGATCTCCCTGTTGAGACCTGCAATGTATATCCTCTCCATTATCTTTCTCGCTATGGGTGCCGCTGTCCTACCCCCCGACTCCCCGTGCTCCACGAGGACACCTATGACGAAGAGGGGATCCCTGTAAGGTGCGAAGCCTATGAACCAGGCGTGGTCCCTCAGCCTCCAGGGGAGCTTCCTCCTTCTCCTTTTCCTCGTGAGGACCGCTACCTGAGCCGTCCCTGTCTTCCCGGCTATGTCCACGATAGTAGAGAAGGCTCTCGCCCCGGTTCCTCTCTTTACAGCCTCCCTCAGCCCCCTCCTTATTATGGCGAAGTACTCGGGAGGGCCTTTCACCACCTTCCAGACCTTCCTCCTGTTCCTCCAGACGACCTTGCCGGAGGGGTCCCTTATCTCCCTTATGAGAGTCGGTCTGTATATTACACCGTTGTTCGCTATAGCCATCATCATCAGTGTCTGCTCCATGAGGGTCGAGAGGATGTATCCCTGACCTATACTGAGGTTCACCGTGTCCCCGTCATACCAGGGTGTCCCGAACCTCCTCCTCTTCCACTCGGGTGTGGGCAGGAAGCCTCTCTTTACGGGGATCTCCAAGGGGATCCTCTCACCGTAGCCGAACTTCCTCGCGTACCTGATTATCGTGGAGGGTCCCATCTCGTAGCCGTAGTGGTAGTAGTATATGTCGCAGGAGTCCTG
>WFOY01000218.1 GCA_015487835.1 Aquificaceae bacterium | reverse complement strand
TAGTCATTTTGGGAACGATAGTGGGTGGCATACTGATAGCCCTATACCTGCCTATCTTCAAGATAGGTGAGCTGATCAAGTGACCCTCGAGTAGATCCTGTTAAGTAGGTCGATCACCTGGGTCTCCTTCCCGAGGATGTTTTCTATCCTCTCCTTGGACTCTACGTATAAATCCTTGGCCCTCTGGAGTGCGCCCTGGGATCCGAGAGTTCTGTACACACCGTCTTTGTCGATGATGTCGTCTGTGATCTGGAACAAAAGACCTACGGATCTCCCGATCTTTTCAAGGTCCGGAACCAGATCTTCCCTCCCAGACACCAGACCTCCGCAGACGAAGCAGGCCTCAAAGAGAGCCGCCGTCTTCATAAGGTTGACCTCTACGAGGTCCTCCCATCCCTCCACGTCCAAGACCTGACCCCCCACGAGACCTGAGGAACCAGCCTTGACAGCTATAACCCTGGCTACGCTCACGAGTGCGTTCTCGGGAAGTGACCTGAAGTTCTCCTTGGATAGGATCATCTCGAAGGCGTATGTCAGGAGAGCGTCCCCTGCAAGTATGGCCACTGCCTCCCCGAACTTCCTGTGGCAGGTGGGAAGTCCCCTCCTAAGGTCGTCGTTGTCCATAGCGGGGAGGTCATCGTGGATGAGGGAGTAGTTGTGGATCATCTCTATGGCACACCCGACGGTCACGGCGTCCTCAAGGTCACCGCCCAGGGAGTCGGCAACAGCAACAACCGTCAGAGGTCTTATCCTCTTTCCCTCCTGAAAGAGGTAGTAAGACATGGCCTCTATCAGTGTCCGGGGACCTTGGGGTCTGAACACCTCCCTCAGTCTTTTATCTATTAGGTTCTTCCATAGGTTCAGCTTGTCCATGAACCTTTAAAATTATAACGGGGGTGTGCGGTTGAGGGTAGGCGTGTTCGACTCAGGTGTCGGCGGTCTAACGGTCCTAAAAGCTATAAGGGAGAGGTTCCCAAACACGGATCTGGTCTACCTGGGAGATACAGCCAGGGTGCCCTACGGGACGAGGTCCTCTGAGACGGTGATCCGCTACAGCTTAGAGTGTGCAGGCTTTCTCACAGAGAAAGGTATAGACGTCCTGGTGGTTGCCTGCAACACGGCCAGCTCGTACGCTATAGATGTTCTCCGGAGCAGGTTTCCTGTTCCTTTGGTCGGTGTCGTGGATCCAGGTGTTAAGGAGGCAGCCAGGGTGAGTAAGGGGAAGGTGGGAGTCATAGGCACCCAGGCCACTGTAAAGAGCGGTACTTACCAGAGGATCCTGAGGAGTATGGGATTTGAGGTGGTGGCGAAGGCGTGTCCTCTGTTTGTGCCTTTGGTGGAGGAAGGTTTGGTGGAAGGTGAGATAACGGATAGGGTGGTGGAGATGTACCTGTCGGACCTGAAAGAGGCCGGTGTCGATACGCTGATCCTAGGATGCACCCACTACCCTCTTCTCAGGAGGTCCATAGAGAGGTTCATGGAAGGGGTTTACATAGTTGACTCCTCGGAGGCTGTGGCAAAGGATCTGGACAGTTTTGTTGTGGACAGCGGTAGCGGAACCACCGAGCTATACTTCACGGACAGGTACCAGAACTTGGACAGGATGGTCGAACTGATCATGGGGGAGAGGATACCGCCAGTCCTTGTGAGTGAAGGATCTCTACCAGGCTCTCCCTTCTGAGCTTCTCGAGGATCTTCTTCCTCTCGAGCTCGACCTTTCTCTTCAGGATCTCCTCCCTTATCTGTTCCTCGCTCCTTCCCGAGTAGAGGCGGTGTTCCCTGATCACCTTGGCTATGTATATGTTCTCCTCATCCTCGGCTATGGCGACCTGGCCCACCTTGACCCTCCAGACCTCCTCGTCGAGGGGTTTTACAAGTTCACCCTTTCTCACCTTCAGCCTCTCGAGACCCACCCCCAGTTTGCCGGCTATCTTACGTAGGTCCAGGCCAGCTTCAGACACCGATCTCAGCACGTCCTCTTTCCTCCCCTTGCTTATCACGAGGAGGTCTATCTCCCTAAGGTACTCCACCTCACCGCTCTTTAGCCTTTCGAGTTCTATCTCAAGATCGCTAACCTTGACCTTCCTCCTCATGTACTCCATGAAGCCAAGAGAGTAGGCTATCTCCACGCTCAGGAAGTTCTTGAGGTCCTCAGGGGTGAGCCCTTCCTGGTAAAGGTCCCTGTATAGCTGCTCGAGGCTCTTCCCATTTGACTTGGCTATGTCGTGTAGGACCGCGTTTAGGTAACCTTCGGGTATGTTTATACCCTGGGTTCTGAGGAACTGGGCGAGGAGGTGTCTGTCTATAAGATCCTTGATCAGATCTTCTCTATCCTTGTTTCCGTAAAATATGCTGGCGACCTTCAGCTCGCTCTCGAGGATGGGTTCGCCGTTCACGTTCGCCACCACCCTGTCGATCAGGTCCCCGAAGGCGAGGCTAACGAGTACAAGTATCACCGCAAGTTTTCCGTATAGACCTCCACCTTGTACCTTTTCAGTATCTCCCTGAACCATTCCCTGAACACCTCCTGCCTTTTTATCTGGAGGAGCTTCCTCCTGACCACGTCCCTGACCTCTTCGAGGGGAAGTATACCAGCTTTTCTCTTTCCTGTGACCTTCAGTATAAGGTAGCCTGTGTCAAGCTTGATAGGTCTCGAGACCTTCCCCACCCTGTAGGGGTATATCCTCCTCCTGACCACCTTTGGAAGAGCCTGGATCGAGAACCATCTCTCCTTCCCTACGATCACACCCTCCTCGGGTTCTGGGATCCTGCCCTCCTTAAGGGATCGGTAGACCTTCTCCGCCTTCTTCCTGTCATCGGTTAGGACCCTGAGGAGCTTCACCTGGTCGGGCATGTAGAACTCTCTTCGGTTGAGAATATAGTAAGCCCTTATCTCACCCTCAGTGACCACAACGCTGCTCAGCAGCAGAGAGGTTATCTCCTTCACGATGAGCTCCGACCTGGCCAACTCGATAAGCACGGGGTCTGCGGATCTTCTTCCAGTTCTTTTCAGGAACTCCCTTACCTCCGAATCCTCCACATCTATGCCCATATCCCTGGCCACGTCCCTCAGGATTATAGACTTTATGTACTCGTACAGGAACTCCCTTCTGTCCTCAGGGGTAGGTTTCCTTCCTGAGAAGTGGAGTATCTCCTCCCAGTAGATGTTGAAGGCCTCCTCGAACTCCTGTAGGGTTATCACCCTGCCGTTTACCTCGGCGACAGCCTTTGGAAAGGCTAAGGATACAAGCGAGACCAGAACCAAAAGGAGGTTCATCCGACCCTATTATACTTTAGGAACAGAAGGGGAACGAGACCTACGGCTGCAAACACAGCACACCAGACGAACAGATCCTGGAAGGCGTAAGAGAGGGCCAGTTTCCCCTGGAGAGAACCGACGGCGTAGTAGGCCTTGATCAGTGCCTCCACCTGGTCACCGGATAGGTTTAAAAACTCTTCAGCCAGGATCTCTATCCTCGAGGCCACCTCCCAGTAGTTCAGGCCTTGGAGAGATGATATCTCCTCGAAGTGGAGGGAGGTCCTCCCCTCGATTATGTTCGTAGCTAGGGCCGTCCCGAAGGATCCGCCCACAAACCTTATGTAGTCTAAAAGGCTTATGATCAGCACCGTTTTCTCCTCAAGACCCCTGAGGGCGATAACGGTCACAGGGGCGAAGAACAGGCCCATGCCTATACCTGTGATCACCAACGTCAGTGATGCATCCCACTTGGGCATGTAGAGGTCGAAGTGCCTTATGTAGAAGACTAAGGATCCCAAGTAGAAAACTATGGCCAGAATAAGCGTGCCCATGGGACTCCATCTGTCGGTGAGCACCCCAGCAATCACGGTAGACAGGGCTATGGATCCTGCGAAGGGGAGGAGCAGGACACCTGTAGTGAAGGTGCTCAGCCCTTTGAGGTACTCAAAGTAAAGAGGAAGGGCGTAAAAGAGGGCGTACATGGAGAAACCCAGGACCAGGAGGTAGACCACAAAGGAGACCAGGAAGTTAACGCTCCTGAATATGCTGAGGTCCATTAGCTTCACACTGGACACAACCTCAAGCAATACGTAGATAAGGTAGCTGGCGAGAGCTGTGACCGTGAGGAAGGCTATGAAGTTGGAGGTGAACCAGCCGTACTGCTGGCCTTTGGATAGCACTACAAGGGTGCTGACCGTGGCTACGCTTATGAACAGAAAGGATAAAAAGTTGAAGGACTGCCTCTGACCTCTCACGGAGGTCTCCTTGAGGAAGAAGAGGGAGGCTACTGTGAGGAGCACACCCACAGGAACGTTTATGAAGAATATCCAGTTCCAGCCTATGTGCTCAGTTATCCACCCTCCCAGGGAAGGGCCCACGGCAGGCGCAAAGGAGGCTCCCAGACCGAATATACCCATGGCCACACCCTTCCTGTCGGGTGGGTATATGGAGAAGAGGATGGCCTGGGCGGAGACTATGATCAAGGCTTCCGCAAACCCCTGGACTGACCTGAACAGGATCATCTGGTAGAGTTCGGTGGACACACCGCAGAGATAGCTCGCCAGCGTGAAGAGGGCCACACCGGCTATGTACATGGCCTTTAGACCCACCACCTTGTCCAGCCACTCCAGTAGAGGCAAAACAACGGCAGCACTGATCATGTAAGCCGTAACTACCCACTGTATGCCGTAGAGGTCTGTCTTTAAGGGGGCTATCATCTTTGGAAGGGATATATCCACCACCGTGGTGTCGAGGATCGCCATGAAGGCACCTACCATGACCAGGATCGTGTGGAGGGCAAGATCAGCCTTGGACAAGTGAACTGACTGACTCATCAGTATAATTTTAGCAGGAGACGTAGTAAGGACCTTCCCTTCTCAGCTTGCCCTTCAGCTCAAGGTCCGTCAGGACCTTCACAGCCTCGTAGGGGTCCTCGCCTAAGAAGGAGACGATCTCGTCAAAGGTCCGGGGTGTTTTGAGGAACTCGTATATAAGCCCCTCCCTTGGGAGGGAGACTATATCGTCCACACCTTTGAACGGCTTAGCTAAGCCCGCCTCGACAAGACGGCTACACCCCTTCCACCTTTCAGATCTCTTGTCTCCTACATGGG
>WFOY01000217.1 GCA_015487835.1 Aquificaceae bacterium | reverse complement strand
GATTTTCTGGCTACGATCTTCGAGATAGTCTCGGCGTTCTCAACGGTGGGTTTCTCTCTTGGGTCTGACGGCGTTAGCTTCTCATCCCAGCTTGGAACCTTGAGCAAGCTTATACTTGTCATAACCATGGTGGTTGGCAGGGTTGGTATACTGAGCTTCGCCTTAGCTGTAGCCTTCAGCGAGAGGAGGTCTCACCTGAGGCACCCTGAGGCGAGGTTGCTGGTATGAAGAAGGTCTTCGGTGTCATCGGTCTCGGTAGGTTCGGTTTTCACGTGGCCAAGACCCTTGCGGAGGGCGGGGCAGAGGTCATAGCAATAGATAAGGATGAGAGGAAGGTAAAGCGTGTGGCCGAGTTCGTTACCAGGGCCTTCGTTGCCGATGCCCTCAGCGAGGAAGCTCTGGAGGAGGCAGGTATATTCAACGCGGATACGGTGATCCTGAGCATAGGCGAGAACGTGGAGGCGAGCATACTGGTTGCCGTTCTTCTGATAACTCGGAATGTGAAGGACATAATTGCCAAAGCGGTGAACCCTCTCCACGGGGAAGTCCTCAGGAGGCTGGGTGTGACGAGGGTGGTCTTTCCCGAAAAGGAGATGGCGATCAGGGTGGCCAAGTCTTTGCTAATCACCGGGATGATCGAGGAGGTTCCCTTCGCGTCAGGGTTTAGCCTGTACGAGATAGAGGCTCCGGACAGGATCACAGGCAAAACCTTGAGGGAGCTTGATCTGAGGAACAGATACGGTGTAAACGTGCTGGCCATAAAGCGTGGGGGAAAGGTCATAGCCAACCCGTCGGCGGACGACGTGGTGGAAAAGGGCGATGTGCTTTTAGTGCTGGCGAGTGAGAAGAGCATACAGATGATAACTGGTTAGGAGATCCTGACTCTTAGGTCCTCTATCCACCTCCTGTACTCCTCGGCCATAGAGGGGTGGTTGTGCTTGAGGGCCTGATCTATACCCTTCTCGAGGGCTTCCATGGCCTTTTTGAGATCCCCCAGCTCCTCGTAGCATCTGGCGAGGATCCTGTAGGCTGAACCTTCGTCCTCCTGGAGTTTGAGGTACTCCTCCATATGCTTTAGGGCGTTCTCGTAGTCTTGTATCCTGTAATACTCCTGAGCAAGGGAGTAGTGCACCATGGGGTTGTCAGGGGATCTCTCGAGGAGCTTTTTAAAATAGCTTAGCCTGTCCATCCCTGACCTCCACCAGGAGATCTCTGTCCCCTTTGATCTTCTTAATATAGACGTAAACGCTCCCTATGGTGAACCCTATCTTGAGCCGTACAGGTACCAGCGTCTCCTTGTCTATCCAGAGGATCCACCTACCTTTAGGTTTGAGAACTCCCCTGGTCTCTATCCTTGGTATGAGGACCACCTTCCAGGTATTGTAGTTCTTATCGAAGACGTCTATCCTTTCTTCCCCCACAGTTCTGTAGCTTACGTACTGCACCTTGGCATCGTAGAAAAGCTGAAGGGTGCTCTCCACAAAGTTGGGTGTGTCTATGTAGACGAGGAAGGAGGCCGTAAAGGGGTCCACAAGCAAGACTGAGCTCTCGAAGAAGCCCTCCCGCACCTCCTTACCCTTCTCCTTATACTTGACTATCCTGTAGAGGACCCCCCTCTCGTCAAAAACGTAGGTGTGGTCCCTCTTAAAGGTACCCTCCCTTTGAAAGAGCTGGAAGGTAAGAGGTTTCAGACCTATAAGCTCCGCCTCCCCCCAGCTGTTCACCCTCTTAACGAGCTTTCCAACCACAACGGTCTTCGCCCAGGATCTTATGATAGTTTTGGACCCTTCCACAACGTAGGTGACACAGCTCTCCGCTACTGGGAAGACAAGAAAGTAGATCGTGTAGCAGGTGACGAGCTCCTTAGACAGAGACGTAAAGGGAAGAAGCAGGAGTCCAAGGAGAGGCTTCATTGCATGAGGACCCTGTTCACCTCCTCCAGAGAGGTTATACCCTTTCTTACCTTTATAAGGCCAGACCTGTAGAGGGTTCTCATACCTTTCTTCACAGCGACCTCCCTGAGATCGTCCGCCGTCGCTCCCTTTATTATCATCTTCCTGATATCCTCATCGATCTCCATTATCTCAAAGACGGCGGTCCTTCCCCTGTAGCCCGTGTAGCCGCACTGGTCACAACCCTTCTCGCTCGCCCTGTATATGGTCAGATCCTCCTCGGGGGAGTCTATCAGTCCTATCCTCACGAGAGCCTCCTTGGGAACATCGTGGGGGACCTTGCAGTTGGGGCAGAGCTTTCTAACGAGCCTCTGGGCCACCACCAGTATGAGTGAGGACCCGACCAGGAAGGGCTCTATTCCCATGTCAGTCAGCCTCGTGACGGTGGTGGGTGCGTCGTTGGTGTGTAGTGTGGAGAATACGAGGTGTCCTGTCAGGGAAGCCCTTATAGCTATGTCTGCGGTTTCGTAATCCCTGATCTCACCCACGAGGATTATGTCGGGGTCCTGCCTTAGGAAGGCCCTCAGAACGTTCGAGAAGGTCAGCCCTATCCTCTCGTTCACCTGGACCTGGTTTATACCTGGGATCGCCACCTCCACAGGGTCCTCCGCTGTCATTATGTTGACGTCGGGCTGGTTTCTCTCCATTAGGGCGGAGTATAAAGTAGTGGTCTTCCCTGAACCTGTAGGTCCTGTGACCAGTATCATTCCCCAGGGCTTCCATATGGCATTCCTGAACTTGTCAAGGTCGTCCTCCTCGAACCCGAGCTCTTCGAGCTTTATGTTTAGGTACCTCTCGGCCTCCTGGATCCTCATAACCACCTTCTCGCCGTAAACGGTGGGAACCGTTGACACCCTCAGATCTATCTTCTTCCCCTCTATCCTTATCCTTATCCTTCCGTCCTGGGGCTTTCTCTTTTCGGCTATGTCCAGGTTCGACATTATCTTGTACCTGGCTACCAGGCTGTCCTTTATGTTTACGGGCAGCTGATGGTATATCCTCAGCACACCGTCCACCCTGTACCTTACGATCACCTTCTTCTCGAAAGGCTCCACGTGTATGTCCGAGGCTCCCATCCTGACAGCTTCGTATATCAGGCCGTTAGCCAGCTTAACTATGGGGGCCTCCTCGGAGGCGTGGATGAGCTGGTCAACGGGGGTCTCCTCCTCCTCCTTTTCTATCTCCACCTCGGCGGGGGCCAGCTCGCTGATCACCTCACCGAGCTTAGGGTAGTGCTTGTCCAGTATGCTCTCTATCGTTGAGAGGGGAGCAAAGTAGGTCAGTATGTTGTTGGCCTTCGTGTAAAATCTCAGCTCGTTTACGAGGCTCTGGTTCAGAGGGTTTAGCATTATAACGTGGAGCTTCCCGTTCTCGTACTTCACAGGGACGAGCTTGTACCTCCTCAGGAACTCCTGGGGTATGGCGTTGAGTATGTGGGAGGGTATGTCTATCTTGTGGATCTCATCCCTCCATATCTTGTGGGGCATTATGTTCTCGAAGAACTTTATGATGTCCTTGTCGGTCAGGATCTTCAGCCTGAGAAGGGTCTGGAATATGTCCTCATCCTCCTTCTTCTCGGCGACAGCCCTCCTGGCATCCGCCTCCCTGAGTATCCCCGCCTTTATAAGCAGGTTAAGAACCTTCTCATGCTCCATAGCTCTCCTCTTCGGAGGGAAAGTCCCCCCTCTCTACATCAATTTTAAACCTCTCCAGCGCCTCCCTGAAGATTTTCGCTCCTTCCACATACCTCCTTACAAATTTAGGCTTTCTGTCACCGTAAAGCCCCACAAGATCGTGGAATACCAGCACCTGCCCATCGCAGTATCTCCCCGCCCCTATGCCTACGGTGATGACATCGGAACTTTCCGTGAGATCTTTAGCTATCCTCCAGGGAACGCTCTCCAGCACTATCATGAAGGCCCCCGCCTCCTGTAGGACCTTAAAGTCCTTCCTCAGCTTTTCCGCCTCGGCCTCATCTCTACCCACCACCCTAGGGCCCCCGAACTTGTGGATCGACTGGGGTGTGAAACCGAGGTGGCCCACAACGGGTATTCCAGAGCTGACCAGCCTGCTCACCGTTTCGGCTATCTCCTCACCTCCCTCTAACTTAACGGCCTGGGCTCCCGTTTCCTTAACAACCCTCCCGCAGTTCCTGAGAGCCTCCTCTACGGACACCTGGTAGCTCATGAAGGGCATGTCCACGATCAGGAACAGGTCAGGTGCACCCCTCCTCACAGCCTTCGCATGGTATATGATCTCATCCAGGGTAACGGGCAGGGTGGTGTCAAGACCCTGGAAGACCATGCCTAAGGAATCTCCCACCAGGACCGAATCTATGCCGGCCTCCTGGCACAGCCTCGCACTTATGAAGTCGTAGGTTGAGATCATGGTGATCTTCTCCCCCGCCTCCTTCTTTTTCTTGAGCTTCCTTAGAGTTATCCTTTCCATCCCCTATATTTTACGCCTTGGATATGGTTATGAGCACGACGCCCCCTACCACGAGAACGGTTCCGATCAGCTTCAAAAACGAGAAGCTCTCTCCCAAAAACAGTATGGCGAATAGGCTCGCCCAGAGAGGTGAGCTCGCAACGATGGGAGCTACCACCGAGACCTCACCAACCTTTATAGCCTTGTAGTAGAGAAGGAGCCCGAGGAAACCCGAAACGAACCCCCCGAAGGATATCACAGCCACGTCCCTCAGGGGGTATGAGAAGTTTTCTCTAAGGGCAAGCATGGTGATCAGGGCCACCACCGAGGCGGTCAGGTTGTGAAAGAATATACCCGCCAGAGGGGAGACCTCCCCTCTCAGACCTATCTTAAATATCAAGGGTGCTGTCCCCCAGACCAGGGCAGACATCAGGGCGAGCAGGATCTCCTTCACGGCTCAAAGACCCCCACAACAGGGGCGTGGTCAGAGGGCTTGGGAGACCTCCTCTTCCTGGGCCACAGATCGACGTAAACGTCCTTGATCCTGTCCTTCAGAGGTTCGGTAACGAAAAGGTAGTCTATCCTCATACCCTGGTTCTTCCAGATCATACCCCCAATATAGTCCCACCAGGTGAACTGGATCCTGTCGGGGTACAGGTACCTGAAAGCGTCAATAAATCCCCAGGATATGACCCTCTCAAGGGCCTCCCTTTCCTCCTTCATAGTCCCTATGGTGTCCTTCAGGATCTCAGGATCGAACACGTCCAGATCTCCCCTCGCCACGTTAAAGTCTCCCAACATACATATAGGTTCCTGAGGGGAGAAGTTCTCTTTTAAGAACTTAAGCAGCTTTTCGTAGAAGGAGAGTTTGTAGTAAAACTTCTCGGTCCCCCTCAGGTCCCCGTGAGGAGCGTACACGTTTATAAACCATATACCCTCTATCCTTGCGGTTATTATCCTCTTCTGCTGGTCAAAGTTAGGGTCGTTAAAACCTTTTCTGACCTCCTCTATGGGTAGTTTTGAGCATATACATACCCCGTTGTAGGTCTTCTGGGCGAAAACTTCACAGTAGTAACCTAATTTTTCAAAATCCTCAAAGGGAAAGTTTTTCTCCTCCTGCTTGAGTTCCTGCAAACAGAGTATATCAACAGGATCTCTATTCAACCACATGAAAAGTAGTTCTTTCCTCGCCTTTATAGAATTTACGTTGTACGTTGCTACCTTCATAATTCCCCCACCACCTCTGCCAACTTGTACCTTTGGAAAATTACACTACGGCGGGGGTGGGATTCGAACCCACGGCAGGGCTTGATCACCCTGCAAGGGATTTCGAGTCCCCCGCGTTCGTCCGCTCCGCCACCCCGCCTGAATTTAAAATTATAGGCATGTTCAGTATGACAGGTTTTGGCAGGGGAGAGGCAGAGGGAGAGCGGTGGAGGGCTACGACCGTAATAAGGTCCCTCAACGGCAAAGGGCTGGACGTCTCCGTCAGGATACCGACCTTCCTCATGGCTGTAGAGCCAAAGATAAAGGACAAGGTCAAAGGTAAGGTAAGAAGGGGGTCCATCCAGGTCTTCGTGGAGGTCGAGCCCAAGGACGTCATACCCCCTGTGGATGTGGAGAGGCTGATCAGAGGAGCCGAGATCGTAAGGGATCTGGCACAGAACAAGCTTGGTCTAAACTTGACAGGGGACAAAATATTTGAGTTCGCCTGGAAGTATGCCGAGAGGACCACGATGGAACTGGATGAGGACCTGGAGGCAACGGTCCTCGGGTCGCTGTCTAAGGCTTTGGAAGACCTCGTCTCCTCAAGGAGAAGGGAAGGGGAACTGCTTAAAAAGGACATAGAGGAGAGGATATCAAGGATAGAGAACATCCTTAAGGAGATCGAAGCGAGGAAAGAAATCATAGAAACTTCGGTGAAGGAAAAAATAGTCGAGAGGTCCAAGGAGATGAAGCTCCCAGAGGACCACCCTACTGTCCTTAACGAGATCATGTTTCTCCTTGAGAGGATGGATATAAACGAGGAGATAACGAGGCTTAAGATCCACCTCAGGAGGTTCAGGGAGGTAATGTCAAAGGAGGGAGAGGTTGGCAAGAACCTTGAGTTCCTGGCCCAGGAGATGCACAGGGAGATAACCACGCTCGGTAACAAGATGCCGGACCTGTCTGAGTTTGTGGTGGCTATCAAGGTCGAGGTGGACAAGATAAAGCAGCAGGCCGCAAACGTTGAATAGCGGACCTGTGGGAGATATAATATTACTTTGGCTGGAGCCGTAGTTCAGCCTGGTCAGAACGCCGGCCTGTCAAGCCGGAGGTCGCGGGTTCAAATCCCGTCGGCTCCGCCATAAACAAATAACCTTGGAGGAAACCCATGGACTACCATGTCAAAGACCTTTCCTTGGCTGACTACGGTAAAAACCGGATAGAGTGGGCAGAGAAGGACATGCCTGTTCTGAGGACCATAAGGGAGAGGTTCTCAAAAGAAAAGCCCCTCAAAGGGATAAGGATCTCCGCCTGCCTCCACGTCACCACGGAGACCGCAAACCTGGTGAGAACACTGAAGGAGGGTGGTGCGGAGGTCTTCCTCACCGCTTCAAACCCCCTGTCGACCCAGGACGATGTGGCGGCTGCCCTGGTTAAGTTCTACGACATCCCCGTCTTTGCGGTAAAGGGTGAGGACAGGGAGACCTATTACGAACACCTCAGAGAGGTTATAAGGAGAGAACCTCACGTGGTTATAGACGACGGGGCCGATCTTATATCCACGATCCACAAAGAGTACCCCGAACTTGCGGAGAGGGTTATCGGTGGTATGGAGGAAACGACGACTGGAGTGATAAGGCTAAGATCTATGGCCAGGGAGGGGGTCCTGAAGTTCCCCATAATAGCTGTGAACGACGCCTACACAAAACACATGTTCGACAACAGGTACGGGACGGGTCAGTCCACCATAGACGGGATCCTTAGGGCCACCAACAGGCTCTTAGCGGGTTCCTACTTCGTTGTGGCTGGATACGGTTGGTGTGGAAAGGGTCTCGCCATGAGGGCAAGAGGTATGGGAGCGATAGTTATAGTGACCGAGGTTGACCCTATAAAGGCCCTCGAGGCGAGGATGGATGGATTTCTGGTTATGCCCATGAAGGAGGCTGCTAAGATAGGGGACTTCTTCGTGACGGTAACGGGGAACACTTCCGTTATAAGGAAGGAGCACTTTGAGGTTATGAAGGACGGGGCCATAGTGGCCAACTCGGGGCACTTCAACGTTGAGATAGACCTGGAGGCCCTGAAAGGTATGAGCACCTCCGTGAGAAGGATAAGGGAGAACGTGGAGGAGTTCACCCTGAAAGACGGCAGGAGGATCTACGTTCTCTCGGAGGGGAGGCTCGTAAACCTCGCCTCCGCGGAGGGGCATCCAGCCAGCGTCATGGACATGTCCTTTGCGAACCAGGCTCTCTGTGCGGAGTACATAGTTAAAAACGGAAAGACGCTAAAGAGGGACGTTTACAAGGTTCCTGAGGAGATAGACAAAAAGGTGGCGGAGCTGAAGCTAAGAAGCATGGGCGTGGAGATAGATGAGCTGACGCCTGAGCAGGTCAGGTATCTCTCCTCCTGGGAGTTTGGGACTTAAAAAGGAGAGGAGGCAGGCAAGAGCCCGCAGGTTCAGGTGGATTTCCTGTGGTACAAAAAACCCTGCCAGAGGTTCACGCCTACCTCGCCTGCTATCTCGAGGTCTTCAGGGTTCTCCACCTTTTCTAAAATTACCTGGGACCTTGTGGTGTCCCGGATCAGGTTGACCAGATTTTTAAGGGCTGACTTCCTACAGGGGTAGGGCAGTCCTGAAAACACCTTCATGTCTATCTTCACGAAGT
>WFOY01000216.1 GCA_015487835.1 Aquificaceae bacterium | reverse complement strand
CCCTTTTCTTTTTCAGGGCATTTCAACCCCGATGATTGCGTGTTCACCTACACCATCAAGTATCCGTCGCAATCCCTCTTCTTTTTTAGGGCATTTCAACAGGAGTCATGATTGTGAAGTTCGACGAACGTGAACCTCTGTCGCAATCCCTTTTTCTCTTTAGGGCATTTCAACCCTACCTTTTTAAATCCTTGAAAATCAAGGTTTTTGGGTTGAGAACTATTCGCAATTAGACCCTTTGCCACAAAAACCCAGAATTATCAACAAGATCGAGCTCATCTGCACCGCTCAAAGGTTTGACGATTTTCACCCCTATTCCAAAGTCAAGGAACCGGCGGGAAAATCCTACCCGCTTTACCTTACTCAAAGGATAGGCAAAATCTCCTAAAATTTCAATATGATCTTGATTCAGAAAACACGATCCCATAGAAAAATCAATAACTTATATCGACAAAAATCACCCTTCTCTGAAATCGTTGAAAGAGTAGGGGAATATTTGATGCATGGCCTATTAAATCTCCAGTTTGATCTTTCCCTCCACGTAATGCCTCACGAGTGTGGCTATGAGTGTCTGGTAGGGTATGCCTGCTGAGATCACTCATCACGCTTATTTCCTAAGTATTTTCTCGTCATCTTCCTGCTTGAGAAGATAGTCATAAACCTTAAAACATCTTCCAGTAAGGAAAGGGGACCATTCCCCGTTTATCTATTAATGGGATGAGGTATATAGTTGCCTACGACATATCGAACAACACCGTTAGGGCTAAGGTCTCGAGGATCTTAGCGAGATACGGCTTCAGAATACAGCTTAGCGTTTTTTACCTCCCCAACGTTTCCGAGGGTGAGGTGGACGCCCTCTACAGGATCATAAAGGGTATGGTGGACCCTAAAAGGGACAGGGTCTTCTTCTATCCTGTGGAGGAGATAGAGGTCTTCGAGGGGTACCCTTACGAACCTTGGCTGGTGGAGGTGATATGAGGAGGATAGTGTTCGTCACAGACTTTGCCACAGCGACGAGGCAAGGGGAGAGGATAGTCTTCAGGAACGGGAAGGGAAGGTGGGGTGTTCCTGTGAGGTACGTGGAGATGGTCCTTGTAATGGGGAAGCTGTCGCTGAGCGGTGATGCGGTGGACCTACTCCTAAGGGAGAAGGTTCCTGTTTTCTTCCTTACAAAACTTGGAAAGGTGAAGGGTTCTCTCTTTCACACCTTCCCCTCCGGAAAGGCACATAGGAGGGTTGCCCAGATCCAGACCCTCACCCAGTCCAGGATCGAGGTCGCAAAAAGGATAGTTCATAAAAAGGTGGATGAGATAGGAAGGCTGTACAGGATCGATGTCGAAGACGCTTTCAGGAGTCTCAAAAAGGCCGAGAGCTTAGAGGAGGTCCTCGGCGTGGAGGGTGAGGTTTCAAGGAGGATGTTCGAGAGGTTCGGAGAGAACATAAAAGGGTACGGTCTTGAGTTCCAGGGGAGGGCCTACAACCCGCCTAAAGACAGGGTGAACGCACTCCTCAGCCTCACCTACACGGTCGCCTACTGTCTCACCTTTCCGCTTGTTCTCTTTGCAGGATACGACCCTTACATCTCCTTTCTCCACACGGGGAGAGGTTCTCACGCATCGCTCTGCTCTGATGTTATAGAGCCTGTGAGACCTTTCCTTACGAAGTCCCTCGAAGACCCACTGATCAGGGGTGTGTTCTCGAATAAGGACTTTATGAAGTCGGGAGAAGGTTTTTACCTGAGGAAGGAGGCTCTGCCCAAGTTCCTCAGCTGGTTCGAGGGTATCAAGGAGGAGGTGGTATCGAAGATAAGGGACTCCATTCTCCTCCTTGAGGAGGTGGTCTCCTGAAGAGGTTGGTAGTCTGCTACGACATAACCGACAACAGGAACAGGTTTAAGGTAATGAAGAACTTAAAGAGCAAGGGTTTCCACGCCCAGCTCAGCTTCTTCGAGGTCGAGGCGGAGGATCCTAAGGTCCTGGCGGGAAGGGTGAGGGATCTCATAGACAGGGCGGACAGGATCGCCGTGGTGAGGCTGAGCGGGAGGGGAAGGATAAGGAGGGTGGGAAGCCTTTTCGAGGGAATGGAATGGGTCCTCTGAGGATACTCTTCATAACAGACACAGAGAGAGTCCTGAGAGTAGAAGAAGACCGCGTGATCCTTAAGGATGGGAAATGTATAGATACAAGGCAATTTAGAGGTATCCTCATCTTCGGCAAGGTAAAGAACACACCTGCTGTCCCTACCGTTATCGTCTCAGAGAAAGGGATCAGCTTCAGAAACATCCCCGTTGTGAGTAAGTGTCCTGAAGATCAGGTTCTCCGCTGTCTTGAGGACCTCTGGAGAAGGACAAGGTCACTGCTCGGAGGAGTCCTCAGAGAGAACAGAGTAAAGAGTATAGGAGAACTCCTCGCCTGGTTGGAGGTTGAGCGTCTGTTTTTCTATACGCTTTCTGGTCTTCTCCTTATCCTCGTGTCGGGGGACCTCACGCTCAGGGTGGACCCAGGAAAGTATTTTAAAGGCTTTGATCTCTGGAGACTCCTGTTCCTCCTCCCTGTGAGCTACTCGGTCATGAGAGAGGTGTCCAAGACTCTGAGGTACGAACTTTCGGGAATAAGGGAGCCGAAGGTGGCTGTCGGGACGGCTCTCAGTTATCTATTCGGAGACGCCTTCTTCTTTAACCTCCTCAGGCTCAACAGGGAGATCCTCATCAGACACGGGCTGGCTGATCCTAACCCTTCCGAACCCCATCGTAGTCTTCCTCCCGACACCTGCGAACTCGCCGAACCTCGCGAGAGCGTTTACCCACCTCAGGACCTGGGGGTCTCCGCTCTCGACATAGAAGACCACCCTGCCTGTGAA
>WFOY01000215.1 GCA_015487835.1 Aquificaceae bacterium | reverse complement strand
CTGCCACCTGAGCTACGCCCCGTCAATAATTATTTTATTATGCTCCTGGTGATAGGGGGCCCCACCGCCGTAGGCAAGTCCGAGGTGGCCTGTAGGGTGGCGGAGAGGATAGGTGGGGAGATAATCAGCGCCGACTCCATGACCGTTTACAGGGGCATGGACATAGGAACCGCCAAACCGCTGGAGTGTATGAAGAAGGTAAAACACCACCTCATAGACGTGGTGGATCCAGGGGAGTACTTCGACGCCAAGATCTTCGAAAACATGGCTCTGGAGGCGTTGGAGGATATATCAAGCAGGGGAAAGGTCCCGATCTTAGTGGGTGGGACCTACCTCTACATACAGGCGGTCCTTTACGGGATAGAGGAGACGCCAGAGCCAAACTGGGATCTCAGGAAGCGGCTTTACGAAGTGGCCGAGGCTAAGGGAAGCGACCACCTTTACAGAAAGCTGAAGGCCGTTGACCCTAACTACGCTAAGAGGATCCACCCGAACGACCTCAGGCGTATAGTGAGGGCCCTGGAGGTGTTCCTGTCAACCGGGAGACCTTTCTCCAGCTTCCACAGGTGGGAAAGGCCCAGGCTACCCTACAAAGGTTATTTCCTGATGAGGAGCTGGGAGAACCTCTCGGAGAGGATAAGTGACAGGCTAAAACGCATGATAGATATGGGGTTGCTTGAGGAGATCCGTCAGCTTCTCAAGAGAGGCTTCAAAAACTTCCTAACCTCACCCCAGGCTATAAACTATAAGGAGTTCATCCCCTACCTGGAGGGCAGAGTATCCTTCGAGGAAGCCTTCGGGGAGGCTGTGAGGAACACAAAGGAATATGCCAGGCGCCAGATAAGGTGGTTTAAAAAGCAGGGCTGGATGGAGATAGACCTCGACAGACTGAGCTTTGATGAGGCTGCCGATCTCATAATCGAAGACTTCTCTACTCCTTGAACTCCCTTATCCTTATCTCGACACCCTGCCTTCCCTTTATGACCTTCTTCACGGTCCTGACCTCGTAGATCAGGTTGTCGTTCTTTATCACACCCCCCTTCTCTAAGATGTCCCAGAGGGACTTCAGCATGTTGTCTATGTCCCTCTTCCTATGGTTGGGTAGGATCAAGGTTATGTCCACCGAGATCTTCTTGTCTATGGGATCTCCGCTGTACTGCTGCCTTACCTCCCAGACAGCCCTCGTCTCCCAGTTCCTCACCCTCGGAGGCTTGAACACACCCCCGCCCCTCTTCCTTATGTAGCGGTTCGACTTGGGGACAGGTATCTGGGAGAGCTTAAGAACGACCATCCCTAACTATCAAATATACGATAGCCCCGAAGGTAAAGAACAGGGACACGGTGCTCATGATGACCGAGATGAGGTGGTACTTCATGAACTCTGGAGATCCCGAAACCTTGAGGGAGTGGGCTTTAGGTAGAACATAGAACTCTAAGGCGAGGAGAACCAGGAAGTTGATAAGGAGTAACAGGTTCAGAAACTTGCTCATCTTGGAGGTGATCCCGATAAGGAGCGAGGCACCCACGGCCCCGAGACCTATCCCGAAGTAGATGGGAAAGACCTTCTCAACGACAGCCCCAGCCTGGGACCTCTCCAAAACCTTAAAGAGAGTGGGAGCAACTATGAAGCTGAAGAAGGTCCCGAGTCCAAAGTAGAAGGATAGCAGAAATATCATAACCCTGTTCAACTGGAAACCTCCCTTACCTTCCTCTTCTCAGCTATGAACACGAGGAGCGTGAGGAACAGGAAGAGCCCTACGAGGAAGAACCTGGTGACCCATACGGTCCAGTGGGTCTCCTCCAGGATCTTGGGCACGTACTCCTTCGCCCATGTGATGAGCAGTGCTGTGAGGAAGAGAGGGGTTACGTATCTCATAACGTAGTAGTAGATCCTCGGCACCCTTATGATCCCGCCCCTGTTTATCTCCTCCCAGGCCCTCTCACCTCCGAAGATCCAGAGAAATAAGACCATCTCCAAGAGACCGAAGAAGACCACGCCTATGGTCCCAGCCCAGAAGTCCATCTCGTCGAGGGAACCGCTCAGGAATATAACGAGGTGGGCGCTGAAGAAAACTATCCCTGCGGTCATCAGAACTGAGTGCTTCCTGGACAGCCCGAACTCGTCCTCGAAGAAGGCTATCAGAGGCTGCATGAGGGCTATCGAGGAGGTGAGCCCAGCGAAGAAGAGGAGGAAGAACCACAGGAACCCGAGGAAGTTGCCCGCTGGCATGTTGACGAAAATGGCAGGCAGGCTTATGAAGCCAAGGTCGAAGGCCCCCTCCTTAGCGATGGCGACCGCGTTCGCAACACCGAAAAAGGCCACCGCAGCTGGGATGGCCAGGGACCCTCCGAGGATCACCTCCGCGGTCTCGTTGAGGGTAGAAGCGGTGAGGCCGCTCAGGGTTATGTCCTGGTTCTTACGTACGTAGGAGGCGTAGGTTATTATAGCCCCAAAGCCGAGGCTCAGCGTGAAGAATATCTGGCCCGAGGCGGCTATCCATACTCCTGGGTCGGTGAGCTTCGAGAAGTCAGGGGTCCAGAGGAAGTTCAGACCCTCTATCGCACTCCCCCTCGGCGTCTCCAGGAGGAAGACCCTGATAACTAGGATTATGGCGAGCAGGAACAGGGTGGGCATCGCTACCTTGGCGAAGGCCTCTATCCCTCTGGATACGCCCCTTATGAGGATCCCCACGTTTATGGCCATGGTGACCAGAAATATAAGGTAGGCGTAGAGGGAGGGCACGAGGAACTCCTCACCCGAACCTTTGTAGCTTATAAGGAAATCCTCAAAGGGCTTGAGATACGTCTTGGGGTCCTCCACCTCGGGCGGTGCCTGGGGGACGAGGTTCAGAAGGAACTTGAGGGCAAACCCGAGCGTCCAGGACTCTATGTATATGTAGTAGATGATCACCACCAAGGGTATCCAGAGGCCGAAGACCCCTATCACCTTGGCGAACCTGTTCTTCCAGAGGAGGTAAAAGATGGCAGGGGTGGTACCGTGGCCCTGGGCACCTCCGTACCTACCTATAGCCCACTCTATCCACATCAGGGGGATGCCTATGATCAGGAAGGCGATTATGTAAGGGATCATGAAGGCCCC
>WFOY01000214.1 GCA_015487835.1 Aquificaceae bacterium | reverse complement strand
GGCTCTCAGAACCTTCCCGTTGTCCATCCTCACAAGCAGAGGCATATCGGTCCAGGCCTTCACGTACTTCTCCTGGTAGAGCTTCTCCTTCATGATCACGTAGGCTATCGAGAGTGCTAAGGCCGTGTCCGTTCCGGTTCTCACCACTATCAGCTCGTCGGAGGCCCTTGCGGTTGGAGAGTAGTCGTTGGATATCACTATCACCTTGGAGCCCTTTATCCTCGCCTCGGTGAGCCAGTGGCAGTCGGGCATCTTTGTGGTGAAGGGGTTCATCCCCCAGAGGATTATGAGCTTAGAGTACTCCCACAGGCACAGGTCGAACTCCACGTTCTGCTGACCCGTCACCATGGGATGCCCGGGGGCCAGATCCGTGTGGAAGGAGTAGTTGTCCCATCCCCTTCCCCCGAGGGCCTTCTCGGGAGGAACCCCCCTGATGTGGTGGTCGAGGAGGGCCATGAGGTTCGCCATCCTGTAAGGGGAGGTGTATCTGACCACAGCGAGGAAGGGCATGGACCCCCTGAACTTGAAGGTCCTCGTCCCCGCCCCCTTCATCTCGTCGAGCATCTCTTTCGGGTAATGGCCCTGGGCCTCGAGCCTCTTCCTTCCCTCCTCTCCTGAGTAGGTCTGGGCTATGTTTATCATCGCCTTGGCTATAATGTCCGCCACCTCGTCCCAGGTTACCTTTATGAACTTGTCCTTTCCCCTCTGGAAGTACTTCTCGGGGGGTTTTCCAGTTTTTGGATCCCTCGGGAAGCCCGCCTTGTACCACTCGTAAAAACCCTTCCTCACCATGGGGCCCTTAACCCTTCTGTCCCCGTAGAACCTCCTCATGAGGGAGAGCCCCTTGTTACAGCATCTGGGCTCCCACCTCGGGGACGCCTTGAGGCCGTAAATGTCCGTGGCCTCGTGGAAGCGGTAGGTGGGTTCGATCCTCGTAACGACCCCGTTTTTAACATGAGCTCTTAGCAGGCAGTTGTGGGTGTCGTTTGGAGCGCATAGGAATACGAAAGTGTCCTCGGACTTGAAGATGTCCCGATACATGGTCTCCCAGTCCCTGTTGGGGTAGTGCTTGATGGGGTTATCTACCTTCACCACGGGCTCGAAGACCTTCAGGGTGAAGCTCTGAGACGAGAGGGCAGCCAAAGAAAGCCCGCCTACCTTTACGAAGTCCCTCCGAGTCAGGCCCATAGCTCACCTCCACACATGATCCAGATCATATGATCTACCTCACATAAGTAAACGTAAGTTTTTCTGATAAAAAAGTCAACTTTTTCCAGGTTGGTTTTATCCCGAGTTATTAAGAACTTAGGAATGTGCTACCTAAGGTGCTGATAGGCCTAAATATTTATCCCACCACCTCGTAGCGCCTGTACTTGAACTTGGCTCCGAGCTTTTCCGCGAGCTTCTTAGTCTTTTCCATGTCCACGCCCGGGTAGTCCACCGCGGACGCGATCACTTCAAAGCCCTCTTTCAGGGCCTCCTTTATGAACTCCAAAACCTTTTCGAAGGCGTCCGGCTGGACGGGCCTGCAGACCCTTTCGTAGGTCTCCCTGTCGGGTGCGTTGAGGGAAACGGACCAGACGTCCACGAGACCTTTAAGCTCTTTTAGCTTTTCTTTTGGCAGGAAGGTAAGCATCAGGCCGTTGGTGTCCACCCGGACCTTTCCACCCCTGGACTTTACATATTTCGCTATCTCCTTGAGGGCGGAGAATCTCAGGGTGGGCTCCCCGTATCCGCAGAAGACCACTTCCTCGTATCGGGTGGGGTCTCCTATCTCTCTTATCACCTCCTCCACGGATGGATCCCTAGAGGTCCAGACCCAGTATCCTTTCACCATGAAGTTCCTCTCCCTTTCTCTCTGGCAGAAGGCGCAGTGGAGGTTGCACTTGTTGGTTAGGTTTATGTAGAGCCTATTGTTTATAACGTAGGTTATCGTGTCCTTCCTCCCGTTGCCCGTTATGTTCAGTATCAGCTTGGCGTTCTCGGAGGTCATCCTGTCCACGT
>WFOY01000213.1 GCA_015487835.1 Aquificaceae bacterium | reverse complement strand
GGTCTTGTTAACTCCCTCCTGATAAAGGCTTCAGCTGTGAACGCCTCCGATATACACTTCGAACCCTACGAGAACGAAACGATCGTCCGTATGAGGTTGGACGGTGTCCTCCATGAGGTCGCCAAGGTACCGGCCTCAACGTACCAGAACGTGGTCTCGAGGATCAAGGTCATGGCCAGCCTGAACGTGGCAGAGAGGCGTGTCCCCCAGGACGGGAGGATAAGGGTGAGGATAGGAAACAGGGACCTTGACATAAGGGTGTCGGTGGTTCCCACCGTCTTCGGGGAGAGGGTAGTCCTAAGACTCCTGGACAGGACGGGATCGCTTCTAAACCTTGAGGACCTGGGTCTGTCGGAGAGAGACGAGGAGAAGGTAAGGAGGCTCGCCAAGAAGCCTTACGGGATAGTCCTCGTGACAGGACCGACAGGTGCGGGGAAGACGACCACTCTCTACGCGATGATACTTTACGTTAAGGACCCTAAGAAGAACATAATCACCATAGAGGACCCCGTCGAGTACCAGATAAAGGGGGTTAGCCAGATACAGGTGAACCCAAAGGTCGGTCTCACCTTCGCTACGGGGCTGAGATCTGTCCTCAGACAGGACCCAGACATCATAATGGTTGGTGAGATAAGGGACTCGGAGACGGCGGACATAGCCGTCCACGCCGCTCTGACCGGGCACCTGGTCCTCTCGACCCTTCACACCAACGACGCCCCCTCGGCGGTAACCAGGCTCACGGACATGGGTATAGAACCCTTCCTCATCGCCAGCTCCCTTGAGGGTGTTATAGCCCAGAGGCTTGTGAGGAGGATCTGTGAAAACTGTAAGGAGGAGTACGAACCCACGGAGGAGGAGCTGAGGGAGCTTGGGATAGGTGACTACACAGGTGCCTTTTACAGGGGAAGGGGGTGTGAGGAGTGCCTGGGGACAGGTTACAGGGGGAGGATAGGTATCTTTGAGGTGCTTGAACTCGACGAGGAACTTAAAAAACTCGTAGCCGAGACCCAGGACGCTACCGAGATAAGGGAGTTCGCAAGGGGAAGAGGCTTCAGAACTATGATAGAGGACGGAATAGAGAAGGTGAAGGCAGGCATAACCACCTCGAGCGAGGTCATAAGTGCGGTGAAGACCTAAAAGGGCTTATCGGGGACCTTCTCCCAGTCCTTCAGGAAGAGGTCTATTCCTTTATCGGTGAGGGGGTGTTTAAAGAGCTTCTCCATAACAGCGAAGGGCATGGTGCATATGTCGGCCCCTATCAGGGCTGCCTCAACCACATGCATGGGGTGTCTCACGCTGGCCACGATTATCTGGGTGTCTATCTCGTAATTTAGGAATATCTCCTTCACCTCCCTGATCAGCTTCATGCCTTCACCTGAGATGTCGTCTATCCTTCCCACGAAGGGTGAAACGTAAGAGGCCCCAGCCTTTGCAGCTATCAGGGCCTGAACGGGTGAGAACACGAGGGTTACGTTTGTGGGGATCCCTTCGGATTCTAAAACCTGAACGGCCTTCATGCCCTCCGGTGTCATGGGTATCTTGACGACCACGTTCTCACCCAGTTCTGCGAGCATCCTCCCCTCCTTTATCATCCCCTCAGCGTCCAGGGATACTGTCTCGAGGCTGACGGGGCCGTCCACCACCTTCAGGATCTCCTTTACCACCTCCAAGAAGGGCCTTCCCGTCTTGGACACCAACGTGGGGTTTGTGGTGACGCCGTCGAGGATGCCCCACTCGCTTGCGGTCCTTATCTGGTCTATGTCCGCTGTATCGAGAAAGAACTTCATCCCTTCACCTCCTGCGGAGAATATTTTAATCCAACAGCTTTGAACAGTCTTCCGATCTCCCTCCCGGTCAGATCTCTCCACTTACCTTTTGGAAGGTCTCCCAACCTTATCGGGCCTATGGCAACCCTTATCAGCTTCACAACAGGATGACCGAACCTGGCGAGGAACCTCTTCACTATGTGCTTCCTTCCCTCATGGAAGGTTATCTGTATCCAGGTCCTCGGGCCTTCGTACCTCAGGATCTTAACATCGTCGGGCTTTGCGAAGGCATCCTCCAGCTCGATCCCCGCCCTCATCTTCCTCAGTTTGTTCTTTGGGACCACACCCTTCACAAGGGCTACGTAGACCTTTGGCAACTTGTATCTGGGGTGGAGGACCCTGTTGGCAAGCTCCCCGTCGTTCGTAAGAAGCAAAAGCCCCTCCGTGTTGTAGTCGAGCCTTCCGACGGGATAGACCCTCTCGGGTATGTCCTTTATGAGTTCCTGGATCGTTCTCCTCCCGTCCGGTGAGGTCCCGAGCTGGGTGAGGTAACCGGAGGGTTTGTTGAGGATTACGTACCTCTTCTTAGGGGGCTTTACCTCCTTACCGTCCACCTCCACCCTGTCTGTATCAGGATCGATCCTCACACCGAGTGACCTCACCACCTCCCCGTTTACCTTAACCCTGCCCTGTTTTATGAGATCGTCCGCCTTCCTACGTGAGGTGACACCGCACATGGAGAGGTAACGGTTCAGGCGGACCTGCATAAGATATGATCTTAATCGCTCTCCAGGTCCTTTATCAGCTCCTCCTTCACCTCGGGTGGTATCTGCACAAGGGCTTTGTAGTTCTCGTGGTTTATCTCTATCCTGACGGGTTCTCTCTTGAAGTCCTCCACCTGCTCAGGCGTGAGGTTCCACTTCAAGAAGTGAACTACGGAGGCCTTACCCTCCTCGTAGTCCATCTGGCTCTTTTCATCGGCCACAGCCTTGATCGTGTGCTTGTTACCTATATGGAGGTAGACCGTGTCATGTATCCCTATCAACTTAGGGAGGATCTTCCTCCTCTCCTCGGCATCGGGTATCTCTATGAACATGGTGGCTGAGAGTTGGTTCTTCTCAGGTATCAGTTCGTTGTAGGTGTCTATCTCGAACTGGATGTCCTTCTCGTCCACCATCCTCTCGGCCCTTATCATCTCCTGGATCTGGAACCAGACGGTGTCGAAGTTCTCAAAGACGAAGGTCACCTTGTCCCCTGCGTGGACCCTCCTCTTCTTCTTTAGCTGGGTTATGTACTTAACCTTCTCAGGTCTCACCTTTTCGTACTCGTAGAGGTTAAGGATGTCGGACATGGTAACCTTTCTCATCACTCACCTCCGTAAGCCTTGTAGAGGACCTCTATCGGGTGGAGGGGTGTCTTGCCCGTTCCAAGGCTTATCATGTTGCTGGCGAGGGGACACTCAGAGACTATGATGTCGGACTCCTGGGCCTTTAGATCCTCAAAGAGCCTGGAACCTACCTTGTAGGCCATGTCGAAGGTCTCCTTCCTGACGCCAAAGGTTCCATCGTGTCCGGAGCACCTGTCCACTATACGAACCTTCGTGTCGGGTATGAGTCTTAGGAGGGCGACGCCTTTGTAACCGACGTTGAGGGACTTCAGGTGGCAGGGTATGTGGTAGGCTATCCTCCCCATGGAGACCTTGAAGTCTTTGTTCAGCCTGCCCTCCTCGTTCAGCTTCCAGAGATACTCGTGGACGTCGTAAACCCTCTCCGAGATCCTCTTAACGTCCGGATCGTCGGGTAGGAGAAGGGGGTACTCGTACTTAAGCTGGAGGGCACAGGTGGGTATGGGGACGATGATGTCGTAACCTCTGTCGAGGTAAGGTTTCAGTTTTTCAACGTTCCTCCTCGCCTTCCTCTGAGCAGTTTCAAGATCCCCTATGTCAAAGTAGGGTATGCCGCAGCACTCCTGATCCGGGAGTTCGATATGAACACCGTTCTTCTCAAGGACCCTTACGAGGGCTATCCCTTTAGACAGGTAGTTGTAGTTTATAAGGCATGTGTGAAAGAGGGCTACCTTGCCGTTCTCACCGCTTGTGTTTCCTCTGTTCTTTGAGAACCAGTCCCTGAAAGTCTGGGTGTTGAAGGGAGGGAGTTTGGCCCTCCTGTCTATGCCCACGAGATTTTCCAAGATCACCCTGACGGGTCTGGCATTCAGGAACGTGTTAACGAGGTGGGCTGTGTGGCCCGCGTTCAGTTTACCGTTCAGATCCGTATTCACCATGAGCCTTTGAACGAGTCCTGCACCTTTTTTCTTGAACTTCCAAGCCTTGTAGCGGAGTGATAGGTGAGGGAAGTCTATCCTCCACTCGTGGGGAGGGGTGTAGGGGCATCTAAAGTAGCACTGCTTGCAGTGGAAGCATAGTTCGAGGGGCTTTGCGAGTTCCTCCTTCGAGAGTTTGCTTACGTCGTCATCGTTCCTGTCCACCGCGTCGAAGAGGGTTGGGAAGGAAGGACAGAAGCCGATACACATCCTACAGTCTTTGCACTTGGAGAAGACCCTCCTCGCCTCCTCCCAGATGGCCTCCTCGTCGTAGAAGTTAGGGTCCTTGATATCAAAGTTAAACTCTTTTACACCACCTATACTCGATTCGTACATAACCCTCTCCTAAGTTTGAAGAATGGGGCCAGAGAAGCCCCGGGAGCACGTTAAGCGGAAGCCTTGTACTGGTCGAGGGCCTTTTGGAACCTTCCGGCGTGGGACTTCTCAGCTCTTGCCAGGGTCTCGAACCACTCCGCTATCTCGTCAAAACCTTCCTCCCTGGCAACCTTGGCGAAACCAGGGTACATCTCTGTGTACTCATAAGTCTCTCCAGCTATGGCGGACTCGAGCATCTCCTCGAGGGAGTTTATGGTCTTCTCAGTAGCGGGGTCAACGCCTCCGTACTTCCTCATCATGTCCAGGTGTCCGAAGGCGTGTCCTGTCTCACCCTCGGCGGTCTCCCTGAAGATGTTGGCTATATCGGGATAGCCCTGTATGTCAGCCTCTCTGGCAAAGTAGAGGTACCTTCTGTTGGCCTGAGACTCTCCCGCAAAGGCTGCCTTCAAGTTCTCAAGGGTCTTCGTTCCCTGCAGGCTCTTGCTCATAACTACCACCTCCTCCTTAAGATTTTATCTATTATTATATGCAAAAAATTTTCAAAATTCAAGAGAGAGATCAGAAAGTCCACTAAACCTTTTTTATATAAGTTTTGATATGTAGTCCTCCCCTCAAGAAGACCCAGAAATCCGAGGATGGCCCTATCTCCCATCCTAAAGGCTACTCTCTGGAAGCGGTAGGCAAGCCGGGCTATCTTTGCAGCGTGTGCGAGTTCGGGCGTGATGATGTCGTTAACCTTTTTTCTGTACAGATCCACCACCCTCGCAGGATCCTCGATAAAGGCCTCCGCAAGGATCTTCCCCCCGAGGACACCGTAGTATATGCCCTCACCGAGAAGGGGATCCACCATGTTGGCCGCGTCACCCACCAGGGCCACCCTGCCCTTCCCCAGATGCAGGTCCTCCTCCCTCTCCGCGAAGGGTATCATCCAGCCAAGGGTTCCTTTGACCTCCTTTCCGTTCAGGTAAGGGGTTGCGGACGCATAGGACTTCAGGACATCGATCAGGTTCTCACTACCGTAGGAGGCGATCCCAACGCTCGATCTGTCCCCCTTAGGGAAAACCCAGCCGTAGCCTCTCCTCACAAGACCTATGTCTATGACGACCCTGTCCTCAAGTGTCCCCTCTGTCCAGAACTCGATGGACCTGAAGAACTTTCTCTTCCGGTAGCCGAGGAGCTTCCCCACTCTGGTGTAGAAGCCATCCGCACCTATGAGAAAGTCTGTTTGGACTGTTCCCCTTGATGTCCTGACCTTCAGCGGAAATCCCTCCTCAAAGTCTATAAACTCCGTCCCATCCCAGAGTTCCGATCCTGAGGACACAGCCACCTCAACCAGGAAAGAGTCAAAGTCGGATCTGTCGACTATATAGGCCACCGGTCTTTCGGAGGTAACACTTAGGTAGTTCTCACCTCTGAACCCTAAAAGCCCTCCCTTTATATCGTTCAACACAAGACGTCTCCAACACTCGGGGAGGAGTCCCTCTATCCTGGCGGAGAGGCACCCGGCACAGAGTTTAAAGCGGGGGATCCTCTTCTTCTCCAGCAGGAGGACCCTGACACCTGCCTCTGCGAGCAACCTGGCGGACGTTGCACCGGCAGGACCTCCCCCGACCACGACCACGTCGTACCTTGGCATAAGTATAATTATCTCTCCATGACGCTGAGGGACGCATTCCTGCTCGGTATCGTTGAGGGGCTAACGGAGTTCCTGCCTGTGTCCTCCACCGGACACCTCATACTTACGGCCCACATCTTAGGTGTCCAACACGACGAGTTTACCAAGAGCTTCGAGATAGCAATACAGACGGGGGCCATACTGGCTATCCTCGTGGTCTTCTGGGAACGTCTGCTCAAAGATTTGGAAACTTGGAAGAGGATCCTGGTAGCCTTCGTCCCCACCGGTATAGTCGGGTTTGCCCTGTACAAGGTTATAAAGGGCCATCTTATTGGGAACGACCTCGTGGTCGTGGTGAGCTTGTTCTTAGGTGGTATAGCCCTTATACTGGCAGACAGATACTGTGAGAGGTTCTGTCACCTGAAGGACATAGATGACCTCCCTGTCAGTAGGGCTTTTATTATCGGGATCTTTCAGTCGCTGGCCGTTATCCCAGGTGTTTCCAGGTCTGGAGCCACCATAGTGGGGGGCATGATCATGGGCCTGCCCAGGAAGAGGGCAGCCGAGTTCTCCTTTCTGGTGGCGGTGCCGACCATGTTGGCTGCGACGGGTTACGACCTCCTGCAAACTGGTGGTGATCTGGACAGGTCCCAGTGGGAACTTCTAAGTGTGGGCTTCATAACAGCCTTCTTTACGGCCCTTATCACAGTGAGGACTTTTTTAAGATTTCTCAACTCCCACGGGTTCACCCTGTTTGGGGTTTACAGGATAGTGGTCGCTCTGGTTTATGGTCTCCTCTTTCTTTGAAGATATAACTACCATTTTATCTTAAAAATTCAGAAGGCGGGGGCCAGAGCCCCCAAAGGACGGCTCAGGAGGTTGCTCAGCTTCTAAAAGGTTGGTGGTGCACCGTATTTATAGGGGTGGTAGTCCGGTTCGACCTGGGGAGGTTTCTCACCGAAGTTGTCCACCGGTGCGGGGGATTTGACCCTCCACTCGAGGGAGGGTGACTGCCAGGGGTTGTCGTTTGCCTCCTCACCGCTGGTCAGCCCCTTGATGATACCTATCAGAAACACGAGGACACCAAGACCTAAGATGAGAGCGCCTACCGTGGATATCTGGTTTAGGGTGACCCACTCGGGGATCGGTGGGTAGTCCGGGTACCTTCTCGGCATGCCTATGAAGCCAACGATCATCTGGGTGAAGTAGAAGATGTTCGCACCTATGAAGACTAGCCAGAAGCTTATCTTCCCGAAGTTCTCAGGGTACATCTTGCCCACAACCTTCGGGAACCAGAAGATCACAGCACCGAATATACCGAGGGTCAGAGCCATCCCAAGGACGTAGTGGAAGTGGCCAACCACGAACAGGGAGTCGTGGACCCCAAGGTCTATTGCGACCATGGCGTTGGGTATACCCGTGAGACCTCCTATCAGGAACATGAATATACCACCAAGGGCGTAGAGCATGGGAGATCTTAGGATTATGGCTCCTCCGTGAAGGGTCGCGACCCAGTTGAAGATCTTGACACCTGTCGGGACCGCAACAAGAACGGTGGTGTAGGACATAAGGACCCTAGCCCAGTCGGGGACTCCTGAGGTGAACATGTGGTGTATCCAGACTATAAAGGATATAACAGCTATCCCCCATATGGCGAAGACCATAGACTTGTAACCGAATATGGGCTTCCTGGAGAAGGTGGAGAGTATCTCAGAGTAGAAACCGAATATGGGGATTATCATCACGTAAACGGCAGGGTGGGAGTAGAACCAGAACACGTTCTGGTAGAGGAGAGGATCCCCTCCTAAGTTTGGGTTGAAGAAGTTGGTCCCCAGGTATCTGTCTAAGAAGAGCATCGTCACTGCACCTGCGAGGGATGGGACACCTATCAGCTGGATGACGTTGGCGGCTATTAGAGAGTGTACATATAGGTTCGTGTTCCAGAAGCCTATACCCGGTGCCCTCATCCTTATGTAGGTCGTGATGAAGTTAACAGCGGTGGCTATGGAGGAGACACCGAGTAGGTGTATGGCGAAGACGTAGTAAGCGGTCACACCTGCATCAGGATGGGCTGCGTAGGGTGGGTAACCGGTCCACATCATCTTTATGTGGTTTCCGGGTATCAGGGTAAGGAGAACTATCACCGTTGCCCCGAAGAAGGCCCAGTAGCTCAGAGCGTTGAGTCTCGGGAAGGCCACGTCCCTCGCACCTATCATAAGGGGAAGCAGGAAGTTACCGAAACCACCTATGTGGGCGGCTATCGCCCACCAGAGGAGCATCACAGCTCCGTGTCCCGTGAGTAGATAGTTGTAGAAGTTCGGGCTCACCACCTGGAAGCCGGGGGCGTTCTGCTCGAATCTGATCAGCATACCGAATATGCCGGCGATTATGAAGGCTATGAGTCCCGTGGTGAAGTAGAGGATACCTATCTTCTTGTGATCCGTTGTGAAAACCCACTCTTTGATACCTGCTGAGAACCAGGGTACAGCCACAGCCTCTCTCATATCACCGCACCTCCTTATATGTTCTCCTTTATCTCATCGGGCTGCTTTGCGAAGTCGGTCTCCCCTTTCAGCCAAGCGGCGAACTGGTCAGGTGGCACTACCTTGAGCTTGGCGAACATGTGGGAGTGCCCGGTACCACAGAACTCCCTGCAGAAGACCCAGTACTCGCCGGGTTTGTTGATCTGGAACCAGAGGTAGGTGATCCTTCCAGGGACAGCGTCCTCCACTATCTTGGCGGGCATGACGTAAAAGGCGTGAACCACGTCCATGGAGGTCAGCAGGACCTTGATCGGTTTTCCGGCGGGGACAACGATCTTCTGGTCTTCGGGAGCTTCGTAACTGGTGGGGTTGTAGGCTGTGACCACAGTTTTCACCGTGTTGCCCTTGTCGTCCAGATACTCAACCTGCCATCCCCACATGAAGCCTGTTACCTTCAGGGTCATGGCGTCCTCGGGGACCGTCCTCTGCTTTTTGAAGACGGCAAAGGAGTATGTGGCGAGGACCAGTACCACTATGGTGGGAACTATCGTCCAGAGCGCCTCCAGACCCCAGTGGCCGTGTTTCTCATGGTCTCCCACCTCTCTCTCCCCAGGCCTAAACCTGTACTTCATGATGAAGTAAAGACCCGGCACTGCGGTTACAGCGTAGATCACCACAGCCACCACCAGCCACACCACGACCGCTTCGTTCCACCACTTGGCTGGATAGGCAAAGACCTGATCCATAACTCACACCTCCCTTCTTGCTAATCTGCCCGATATGAGGGCGAACAGGGCCACACTTCCAAACAGAGCGAACCCTATGCCTCCGAAGATTATGGTCGGGCTGACCACGAAGGTGCTCCTGGAGGGGTCGTAGGTGTAGCACACGAGAAGGGCTAGATCCACCAGGGAGCTGAGTTGGGTCTTCCCGCTCTCCGCCTCTACAAGGGCTATCCTAACGTCCTTCTCCTCGGGGACCACCCCGAAGAGGTATCTGGTTATCCTCCCGTCCGGAGACAGGAATATGTAAACGTTGGTGTGTACGAAGGTCTTGTCCCTCTCGGAGTAAAAGAACTTAAACCCTACGCTACCTGTGAGGGTCTCTATGTCCTCAGGGGGTATCAGACCGAAGACCCAGTGGTCTGTGAAGGGTCCGTGGGCCTCCTTGAAGTGTTTGAGATCCTCGAGGGTGTCCTCCCTGTCGAAGGAGAGGACGAGCACCCTGAAGTCCCTCTTCTTCAGAGAGGTGGTCTTTATCAGCTTGTTCAGGTTGTCTATCCTGAGGGGGCAGGATCCCTCACAGGTGTAGTACGAGAGCAGAAGTATTGTGGGCTTATCCTTTATAAGGTCGTAGATCTTCTTTCTTGTTCCGTCTTCGAGTATGACCTCCACGTTCGCCACGAAGTTTCCGAGGTATCTGCCCTCGTCGATCCTGAGTGTGGAGGGGTCAAAAAAGTCCTTTTTGAATACTTGGGCACCTCCCACAACCGTAGCCAGAGCGTAACCCGCAAGCATAAGGAACGTAAGGACCAACCTCATATAGCCGTGCTCCCTACAAGATAGGCTGTTCCAGCCACGAGCATCCACATCACATCAACGAAGTGCCAGTAAACGGAAACCCCCTTCATCAGTGTAGGTCTCTCCTTGGTCATCTTGCCGGTTAGGAGGAGGCCCATCACGTAAAGCTGGGCTAAAAGCCCCACAAGCACGTGGGATGTATGCAGTCCTGTCAGCGAGTAAAACCCAGTACCGTACATATTGGAACTCAAGGTAAACCCTTCAGCCCAGAGATGGGCCCACTCCCTCACGTGCAGCAGAACGAACAGGGCACCCAGTATAAAGGTAAGAAAGGTCCACATCAAAGCCTTTCCCGTGTCGCCCTCCTCCTCGAGGACCGTCTCAGCTTTAAATATAGTGAAGCTGGACGCCCAGAGTATGAGGGTAAGTACGCCTGCCATACCAAGACTTACCCCTTCAGGCACCCACTTGGACCACTCGTCTGCGTGGGCTGTCCGTGCCATCCAGAAGGCTGCGAAGAGCGTTCCGAATATAACTATCTCAGAGACGAGAAAGGCGAACGTACCTATCCACCCGAAGCCCACGTCGGACTCTCTTGTAAAGTGCTCGTTGGCCCAACCTGCGGCCCCGACCAGGATGAGAACGATCGCAACCCCTCCCACTATCAGACCCGCAAGCTGCCTCTGGTAATGGAAGAAGAGCGTTATAGCTATGGGTACGAGTAGCGTCCCTATGCCTATTGGTAGGGGCCAAACACTCCACTCATGGTGAGCTTCATGGACAGCTCCCTGCGCCATCTCAAGCCCTCCTTAAGTAAACATATGTTCAACGCCCTGATATAAATCAGCTTGACATATATCATATAGCGGGGGTGTAGGAAGTGCAAGTCTTTCTTGAAGAAAAATGAGTTACAGGTAAGATTTCATTTCTTACACTCTTTGGGAGATTCAAGCTATAATTTAAAGGAGTTAGTACTTACTAATAAAACTGACCGGAGGGCTTGTCATGACAAAACATGTGGTCGTAATCGGAGGAGGGATAGGGGGTTTAGCCACCGCCTATAATCTAAAAAAGATCTCCAAGGACATCAGGATCACCCTGATATCGGACAGACCGTACTTTGGGTTCACACCTGCCTACCCTCACTTGGCTATGGGATGGAGGAGGTTCGAGGACATAACGGTCCCCCTGGGTCCGGTTCTGTCCAGGGCTGGCGTAGAGTTTATAAACGAGAGGGCCGAGAGGATAGACCCTGACCTCTGCAAGGTGTGGACCTCCTCAGGCAGGGAGATAGGGTACGACTATCTGGTGATAGCGACCGGTCCAAAACTTGTGTTCGAAGCCGAGGGCATGGAGGAGAACTCGGCGTCCATATGCACTGCCGAACACGCCGCGGCCACAAGGGATAGGTTCGAGGCCCTCTGTAGGGATCCTGGCCCCGTGGTCGTAGGTGCGATCCCAGGGGTGAGCTGCTTTGGGCCCGCTTACGAGTTCGCCCTCATGGTTCACCATGAGCTGGTTAAAAGAGGTCTCAGGAGGAGGGTGTCTATAACTTACGTGACCTCGGAACCTTACCTTGGTCACCTCGGACTCGGGGGTATAGGGACATCCAGAAGGTTGATGGAGGACCTGTTCGCTGAGAAGGACATAAGGTACGTGACGAACGTAAAGGTGAAGGCTGTGGAGAGGGAGAGGGTAGTCTACGAGGACCTGGAGGGCAACACAAGGGACCTTCCCTCCAAGTTCACCATGCTGATGCCCAAGTTCGCAGGGCCTGAGGTGGTCCTGTCCGCAGGTAGCAAGGTAGCCCACCCAAAGAACGGTATGGTTATAGTTAACAAGTGCTTCCAGAATCCCTCCTACGGTAACGTATACGGTGTCGGTGTGGTTGCTTTCATACCCCCGGTAGACCAGACACCTGTCCCAACGGGGACCCCTAAGACGGGGCAGATGATAGAGGGTATGGCCAGGGCTGCGGCTTTCAACATAGTGGCCGACATAAAAGGCCTAAAGGAAAGGTACGCGCCCACCTTAGCTGCCCTCTGCATAGCTGACATGGGGGATGAGGGGATCGGTTTCCTCGCCAACCCTGTGATCCCTCCGAGGATCTGGGTAAAGTCAAGGAAAGGAAGGTGGGTCCACTGGGCTAAGACCGCCTTCGAGAGGTACTTCCTCTGGAAGGTTAAGAGGGGCAATATATACCCAAGCTTTGAGGAGTTTCTTGTGGAGAAGATCCTCAGGATGAAGGCCGTGGAACCCTGTGATAGCTGCGAGGGTTCACCCACGTGAGGGTTCTGCTATACTTTCAGTAATGCTGGGAACCCGTGAGAGGATCCTGAGGGCCGGTGCCCAGATAATAGCCTACGAAGGCCTAAAGATGTTCACTGCAAGGAACATAGGAGATAGGCTGGGCATATCGGACGCTGCCATATTCAAGCACTTCCCCTCCATGGACTCGATAGCTGAGGAGATAGTCACCAGGTACACGGAGGAGTGTCTTAGGAGGATCGACGAGGCCACCAGAAGGGGGAGAGACGCCCTCGAGAAGCTGGACCTCATACTTGAGGGGCACATGGACCTTTTAGAGGAGACGAAGGGCATAACGCCGATACTCTGCTTCGAGTTCTCCAGAACGAACAGGAGGAAGTTCAGGAAGATGATCTTTGATTTCCTGAACGCCTACGCTAAGAGGGTAAGGGAGATCCTGGAGGAGGGCATAAGGGAGGGAACCATAAGGTCTGACATAGATGTGGAGGAGATCAGCCTCTCCTTCATAGGTTTTATGCAGGCCAAGGTTTTCCAGTGGTTCATAAGGGGCAGAAGGGGCAGGATAATAAAGGACAGGGAGACTGTGAAGAAGGTTATCTTAGGTGGGCTGAGGGCTTAGCCACCCACCCTGAACATCTCCACCTTGGGTATATCCTTACCGATCAGATCCCTTCGGATCTCTGAATACCTGTCCTCCCTATGTGTCCAGACTTTAACGAGTATATCCTCTATCTCCTTATCGGAGGCACCGTTCCTGAGGGGCGACTTTATGTCCACGCCCCTTGAGGAGAACAGGCAGGTGAAGACCTTGCCGTCGGCTGACAGCCTGATCCTCGTACAGTTTCTGCAGAAGGGTTTGGTCACCGAGGCGATTATGCCTACCGTGAGGTCTGTGTCAGAATACCTGAAGTTCAGTGATGTCTCGCTGGGGTCCTCTCTACCCACCTCCTCAAGTGTGTAACGGGTCCTGAGCACCTTCAGTATCTCCTCAGCAGGGACGACCTTGTCGAGGGTCCAACCGTTCAAGGTACCCACATCCATGAACTCTATGAACCTAAGAGTCAGTCCCCTCTCCCTACAGAACTCGGCCACATCTAATATCTCGTCATCGTTGAAACCTCTTATGACGACCATGTTGATCTTCACAGGTTCCAGACCCTCCCTCTTCGCCTCCTCTATGCCCTCTATAACCTTTCCAAGATCCACGTCCCTGCAGGCTAAGGTCCTGAACCTCTCCCTCTTAAGGGTCGGCAGGCTGACGGTTATGCGCCTCAGCCCCGAACTTCTGAGGAGTCCAGATCTGCCGGGTAGAAGGTAACCGTTGGTGGTGAGGGCTATGTCCTCCACACCGGTCTCGCTGATCAGTTCTATGAGTCTCTCCAGGTGTGCCCTGACTAGGGGTTCTCCTCCCGTTATCCTGACCTTCCTCACTCCTAAGCTTCTCATTATCCTCACTATCCTCGCTATCTCCTCGTAGGAGAGGAGGTCCTCCCTGGGGAGGAAATCGATCTTGGTTCCGGGAGGCATGCAGAAGAAGCACCTGAAGTTGCACCTGTCCGTTACCGAGACCCTGAGGTCCTTGAGGGGTCTTCCGAGTCTGTCCCTCAGCATATCAAGCCCCCAGGACCCACTCACCCTTTCCGGAGGTGAAGACCTCCTTCTTCCATATGGGTGCCCTTCTCTTGGTCTCGTCTACGGCGTACCTACAGGCCCCGAAGGTCTCCTCCCTGTGACCTCCGAAGACAACGACCAGGAAGGAGGGTTCCCCGACCGGCACCACACCCAGCCTGTGGTGGATGAAGACCTCCTCCACGCCGAACCTCTCCAAGGTCTCCTCCCTTATCCTGGCCATCTCCCTAAGGGCCATCTCGGGGTAAGCCTCGT
>WFOY01000212.1 GCA_015487835.1 Aquificaceae bacterium | reverse complement strand
TCTGGGAGGAGGTTTGGGCGGTTTTTTTATACCACAACCCTCACTAAAAAAGAAAACCAAAACCATAAAAAGCAAAACCAAATTCAAAAACCCCATGTTAATTATAAATTATACGTATAAATCGCTCTCACTGTCTCAAGACTTGACATTTTGGTCTCCAAATTTAAAATTATTTTCTGCAAAATTCAGCAACGTGAACTCTTTTTATTTGCCAAAAGGAGGTGGGTGCCATGAAAAGAAGGGTTAAATATATCATAGATCTGAAATTTGTAGACCAGCTGTCCCAAGTAGAGAGGGAACAGCTCAGCGAAGTTACGGAAAAATTCGCTTTCAGAACGAATGATTATTATAACTCCCTCATAAATTGGGACGATCCTAACGACCCAATAAGGAGGATAGTGATACCCACCAGGGAGGAGCTCGAGGTCTGGGGCAAGCTGGACGCCTCCAACGAGAGCAAGTACACAAAGGTCCACGGCCTTGAACACAAGTACCCTGACACGGCCCTTCTCCTCGTTACCGACGTTTGCGGTATCTACTGTAGGTTCTGCTTCAGGAAGAGGCTCTTCATGAACGACAACGACGAGGTCGCAAGGGACGTCTCCGAGGGCCTCGAGTACATAAGGAACCACCCCGAGGTGAACAACGTTCTGCTCACAGGCGGAGACCCTCTTATACTGGCCACCAAAAAGCTCGAGAAGATATTAACTGCTCTCGCGGACATACCCCACGTAAGGATAGTGAGGATAGGTTCCAAGATGACTGCCGTGAACCCCTTCAGGATCTCGGAGGACAAGGAGCTTCTGGATCTTTTCGAGTGGTTCAACACCAAGACGGGCAAGAAGCTTTACCTCATGAACCACTTCAACCACCCCAGGGAGCTGACAAAAGAGGCTAAGGAGGCCGTCGATCTCGTTCACAGGACGGGCACTACCCAGACCAACCAGACACCGATCCTAAAGGGGATAAACGATGACCCAGACGTTATAAAGGACCTCATAGAGGAACTCTCCTTCATGGGAGTCCCCCCTTACTACCTATTCCAGTGCAGGCCCACAGCAGGTAACAAGGCTTACTCCACCAAGATAGAGGAGACGATAGACATAGTCGAGAGGGCGAGGGCCAGGGTCTCTGGACTCGCAGCGAGGGTGAGGTACGTGATGTCCCACGAGACGGGAAAGATAGAGATCCTCGGAAAGACCGAAAGCCTCATATTCTTCAGGTACCACAGGGCTGCCGACCCTCAGAACAGCGGGAAGTTCATGGTGTTCAGGAGGAACCCAGAGGCTCACTGGTTCGACGATTACAGGGATCTGGTGGACGAGTACAAGGTTGAAACGGAGGAGGAGTACGTTTAATTTATTCCAAGATAATGGATACAAACACCTTTTACCTGCTCTTAGCGAAGCTTGAGGAGGAGATAAGCTTTCAGAGGAAGGTCATAAACACCTTCCTGTTCGCCCGCCACAGCATAAACCCTGAGGTGAGTATGAGGAGCGTGGAGATCTTAAAGAGACTCATCCAGACCTTCAGGATCATAAACCTCATCCTCGACCAGATAGACACGGTCTCGGAGAGGTACGCCAAGGAGCAGGCCCTTCTCCTTACCTCCGAGAGCATGTCCCTCACCTCCCTGCTTCTCCCAACGGTCGAGACCTTCTCTCCCATATTCCTGGAGAGCATAAGCCTCTACGAGGAGCCCCTTCTGGAGAGGATAGAGTCGGTAGCCGAGTTCGTGGAGAACTCGATCCAGGACTGTGACAACCTCGCCGTAGATGAGATAGCGGAGGTGGTGGAGGACATAACGAGGACCCTCGAGTACCACGTAACTGTGGGGGAGAGGATCCTGGGTAAGATAGTTTAGATGTTTCTGTTCATAGTTGAGTCTCCGACGAAGGCAAAAACCATATCCAGGATCCTGGGAAAGGAATTTGTAGTCAAGGCAACCCTGGGACACATAAAGGACCTGCCTAAGAAGGAACTTGGAGTCGATGAGAAGACGCTAAAACCAAAGTACGTGTATCTCAAGGGCAAGAGGAAGATAGTGAGCGATCTGAGAAAACTTGCAAAGAGATCGAAGGCCGTTTTCATAGGCACTGACCCAGACAGGGAGGGAGAGGCGATAGCTTACTTCCTAAAGCAGGACCTTATGACCACAGGTGCGGATATAAAGAGGGTTATCTTCTACGAGATCACGGAGAGGGCCTTAAGGGAGGCCCTTGACTCCGCTGGGGATGTGAACATGGACCTGGTGAGGTCCCAGTTCGCAAGGAGGATCCTCGACAGGCTGATAGGCTACACGGTGTCTCCGATACTCTGGAGAGACCTCAAGGTTGGGAACGCCTCCGCTGGGAGGGTCCAGTCCCCAGCTCTCAGGCTCGTGGTGGATAGGGAAAAGGAGATCCAGAGCTTTAAACCCAAGAGATACTACTACGTCAAGGCTATACTGGAGAAGAACGGTGTCAGGTTTGAGGCGGTTTACGACTACAGGTACGAGAACCCCTCCGACGCCAAATACGTGGCTGACCACATAAGGGACGGCCTCTTTATAGTTTCTTCGGTCGAGAGAAAGAGGGAGAAGGTAGCACCTCCCAAGCCTTTCATAACCTCCTCCCTCCAGTCCGAGGGGAGCTCGAGGCTCGGCATCTCCCCCGAGAGGATTCAGATCATATCCCAGAGGCTCTACGAGGAAGGCTTCATAACCTATCCGAGGACCGACAGCCACAGGATGAACCCCAAGGTGGCGGAGGGGTTCCTCCGTTTTATAGAGGAGGAGTTCGGGAAGGAGTACGTGGGAAGGCTTAGGAGGTTCAGAGAGAAAAAGACCACCCAAGGAGCTCACGAGTGTATAAGGCCCACGGACCTAAAGAGGAGACCCACCCACGGCGAGGAGGTTTACGACCTGATCCTGAGGAGAACCTTAGCGAGCCTCATGGCCGACCTCCTTTTGGAGAGGACGGTGGCCAAGATAGAGGTAACCTCGCCGACCCTGAAGAGACCTTTGGTCATGGTCGCGAAGGGCGTGAGAACAGTCTTCGAGGGCTGGACAAGGGTTTACCCTTACGAACTTCAGGGAAAACCTCTCCCCGAGATGGCGGTGGGAGACCAGCTGAAGGTGGTAAAGGTATTCGTGGAGGAGAAGGTCACCCAACCACCCCCACGCTACACGGAAGGGACCCTTATCAAGACCCTGGAGAGGATTGGCATAGGCAGGCCCTCCACCTACGCGGTTATAGTGAAGACCCTTAAGGAGAGAGAGTACATAAAGGTGATCAGGAGGACCCTCCAGCCTACAGAGAAGGGTATACTGGTCGCTGAGTTCCTCAAAGAGAGGTTCCCGATACTTGTGGACTACGACTTCACCGCCAGGATGGAGAGGGAGCTCGACGAGGTGGAGGAGGGCAGAAAGGACTGGAGGGAGGTCGTCAGGAAGCTCTTCAAGGAAGTTATGGCCCAGGGCGGACTCGAACCGCCGACACCCCGGTTTTCAGCCGGGTGCTCTACCAACTGAGCTACCGGGCCTTTAGATGGCGTCCCCGGGAGGACTCGAACCTCCGACCTCGAGATTAGGAATCTCGCGCTCTATCCACCTGAGCTACGGGGACAGCCATCAGCCAGAAATAAAGTATATAATCAGATCGACACTTTTTCAAGTTGTGGCCCTTCAAAAGTTATTGA
>WFOY01000211.1 GCA_015487835.1 Aquificaceae bacterium | reverse complement strand
TCGTTCAGGATGCTCACTATCTCGTTGAAGCTCCTCGCCTCCCCTGTCCCCACGTTGAAGATGCCCGAGACCTCCCTCTCGAGGGCCATCAGGTTAGCCTTCACAGCGTCCTTTATGTAAACGAAGTCCCTCCTCTGATCCCCCCACTTGAAGAGTCTGGGTTTCTGTCCGTGGATCATCTTGAGGGCCAGCTGGTAGACCATGCTCGCACTCTTCCCCTTGAACTGCTCCCTCGGTCCGTAAACGTTGAAGTATCTGAGACCCACTATCCTGAGGTCAGGGTACCTCTCCATGTACTCCAAAGCTATCCTGTCCATCATCAGCTTGGAAAAGCCGTAGATGTTCTCGGGCTGGAGACCCTCATCCTCCCTCATGGGGGGCGGCGTCTTCCCGTAAACCCCAGCGGAGGAGGCGTAGATCACCTTCGCGTTCCAGTCCAGCGCACACTCAAGGACGTATCTGAAGCTGTCGGCGTTTGTCTCCATAGTAAGCCTCTGGTCCTCAACAGTGGTGTCGGTTATGGCAGCCTCGTGGAACACGACGTCGAAGGTGAACCTTTGCCTGAGATACTCCCACATCTCCCTGTCCCTTATGTCCCCGGTGATCACCTCACCGCCGAAGCCTATCAGGTTCTTGAAGTGTCCCGAGGAGAAGTTGTCCAGGACGTAGATCTTGGCGTCCGGGTACCTCTCCTGAAGGGCCAGGGCAAGGTTGGATCCGATGAAGCCCGCACCTCCCGTTATAAGTATCCTCATGGGTAGTAGTATATTATCTGGATGGAGGTAAGAGGGACAACAATTCTCTGCGTCAGGAGGAACGGCAGGACCGTCATGGGTGGAGACGGTCAGGTGACCATCGGGAGTTCTGCCATAAAGCATACGGCCAGGAAGATAAGGAGGCTCTACAAGGGGAAGGTCCTGGCAGGCTTTGCGGGGAGCGCGGCTGACGGCCTCGCCCTCCTGGAGAGGTTCGAGAGGAAGCTGGAGGAGCTTAGGGGAAACCTGATAAAGTCCGCGGTGGACCTCGCTAAAGACTGGAGGATGGACAAGTACCTCAGGAGGCTTGAGGCCCTACTGATCGTTGCGGACAAGGAGAGCATGCTCCTCATCTCAGGAAACGGGGACGTGATAGAGCCGGACGAGCCCGTTTTGGGTATAGGATCCGGAGGTGACTACGCCAGGGCAGCAGCTCTTGCCCTGATCAGGAACACGGACCTCGACGCTGAGACCATAGTAAGGAAGTCACTGGAGATAGCGGGAGAGATATGCATATACACGAACAGGGAGCTGACTGTGGAGGTATTAGACGAATAGGGCGGCCACAAGAGGAACTATCAAGTTCACGCTCTTCACCTTATCAAGAAGCCCCCAGAGTTTTAGGGCTATGATCACCATGATGCCTCCGCCTATGAAGAAGCTGTTTCTCATGGAGTCCTCGGATATGAACTCGCCGAAGAAGTAGGCGGACAGGGTTATGGTCATCTGAAAGGCAAGTACGAAGAAGGCCGAGAAGATCACACCCCTGCCAAGAGAGCTGGCGAGGATTATGGAGGAGAACCCGTCCATCGTAGCCTTGGAGATTATGAGCGAGCTGTCTCCCCTAGTTCCCTCAAGGATACAGCCCAGGAGGGTCATGGGACCGACCGTGAAGAGGACCGAGGCGGTTATGAAGGCCCTGGTGAAACCTTTGTCCCCTCCCGCGACCTGGGAGATCCTGCCTTCAAGGTCCAAAAGGTAACCAAGAGCGGTACCGAGTAGAACTATAAAGAATATCTTGAGCAGATCCTTCGGCAAGTTCTCCGCCATGAGCTTGACACCCAGGAGGAGGGTGAAGAGGCCTATACCGTGGACTATACCTTCCCTGATCTTCGGGTTTACGAACCCAGATCCTTTCGTACCGAGGTAGCCTCCCACAAGGACGAGGACGAAGTTGACCAGGGTGCCGAAGCCGGGGAACATCACTCCTTCTTTTCTTCCTGGGTCGCCTTGGTGAATATGTCCTCCATCATCTTGTAGATGAACTCTCCCCTCTCCTCAACGGTGAAGCGGGTCCTCACAGCCTCCCTCGCCTTCTCTCCTATCTCCTTGGCCTCCTCCAGATTGTCCAGGTAGTAAAGGACCTTCTCCTCTATGTCCGCCCTGTCGAGTGGCATGTAGGCTATGACCTCCTCGCCCGGTTTCAGGAAGCCCGGTAGCGTTCCCCTGTAGTCTATCATCAGGGCACTTCCCATGGCGGACACCTCAAGGGGTGTGTAGCCTATGCCGGAGGGCACCGTGTTGGGAAAGCTGACTATGGTTATGAACGTTCTGGAGTAAGTTCTTAGCAACTCCTCGTAGTCCTCCACCTTTATGTTCTCGTGGTCCTCCTTCAGATCCCCCTGGAAATCTCCCACTATTTTGAGGTTTATGCCCTCGAGGAAGTTCACCAGGTACCACCTCTTCCTCATGGTGGCGTATATGCTTATGTCGTTTAGGAGCCTGAGGAAGGCCTCCCTGTTCTCCTCCCTCCACTTGCCTACTTCCTGCTGGTAGTCAGGGTTGAACAGGTTTAGAACGTACTGGAAGGCGTCCACAACAGCCACCTCAGGGTTCCTAAACATGAACTCCCCCGTCTCTATGAACAGGGGAAATATGTTTTCGGGAAGATTCTGACGGACTGAGTTTATAACTATCTGGGGATCGACGACCGGCCCTAAGAAGGCCACGTCTATCTCCTTTTCATGTTCTGGTTCCGGCAGGGCCGAGAGGTCCAAAAAGGG
>WFOY01000210.1 GCA_015487835.1 Aquificaceae bacterium | reverse complement strand
TCCTTGGGGGTCGTTATGAGGACTACCAGGTACCCCTCCATAGATGAGAATTATACAAATATCATCCCTGCGTAGGCGACCACTCTGTGGAAGTCTCCCGTCGTCTCACCTGAGTTGGTGTAGTCAACCAGTACGCCCTGCCTCACCCCCAATACCTTCGCCGCCTCTATACCGACCACAGCCGGTATGAAGCCGCACATAGTTATGTTGTACTGGACGGCCTTGAAGTAAAGCTCGTCGGTCTGGATCCTCTCCATAGCGGATATGAGTATCTGGTCCTTCTTTCTGGCCTCCTCAGCACTTATGTAGTGGGACATGTCGGAGCTGATGACTATGAGGACGTCCTCACCTTTAAGGACCTCCCCCAGCCTTCTCCCTGCGTCCTTAGCCCTGTCGTAGTCCAGGTGGCCCACGACTATGGGGAGTATCCTGAGGGGACCCTCCGCGTACCTGATCAGAAAGGGAAGCTGGACCTCGAGGGAGTGTTCGTAGAGGTGGGCGAGGTCGTCAGCCCAGGCTATGGACTCCTTGAGAACTCTCTCCCTTAGGTCCCCGTCCACCTCCACGTCACCGAAAGGTGTCTCCCATACATCGCCGGGGTAAACGGAGATCTCAGCTCCCATGCCCGTGTGGTTGGGTCCGAGGAGGACCACCCTCTCCGGGATCCTCACCCTGCTGTAGACCTTACAGGCCGTTCTTCCCGAGTATATGTACCCCGCGTGGGGCGAGAGGACAGCCTTGGCGTTCGTCTTCTCCCGGTCCACATCACCGCAGAGGAGGTCCATCAGCTTTCTCAGTTCCTCCCTCTCCGCAGGGTAGAAGGTTCCAGCCACCGCAGGCTTCCTTCTCATGGATTAAAAGTTAATCTCCAAGGCCTCGCATAACAATATGACACCGACCACACAACCCGGGAGATTTTTAAGTATCATATTCACACGGAGGAAGGCTATGGCCGAGAAGGTGAGAATAGTTATAGACGACAGAGAGTACGAGGTGGAGAAGGGAAAGATGGTCCTCCAGGTGGCCCTCGAACTGGGCATAGATATACCCTACTTCTGCTACCACCCGAGGCTCTCCATAGCCGGTGCCTGTAGGATGTGTGTGGTTTACTGGGAGAACATAAACAGACTCGTTATCTCCTGCAACACACCCGTTCAGGAGGGGATGATCATAAGAACTCATAAGACCAGCAAGCTGGTTGAGGAGAACCAGAAGTATCTCCTTCAGGCTCTGATGACACGCCACCCCCTTGACTGTCCCATATGCGACAAAGCGGGGGAGTGTGACCTCCAGAACTACGGGGCCATCTACGGACCCCAGAGGCAGGTAGTCCCAGTCTCTGCCCTTGAGAAGGAGAGGGAGGAGCACGACTGGGAGAGCGACTTTTTAGAGTACTACTCCAACAGGTGTGTGGTCTGCTACAGGTGCACGAGGGCCTGCGACGAGATAGTTGGGGCTCACGCCCTCTACGTGGAAGACAGGGGCTTCCATGCGAACATAGTCCCCACTGTGAGACCCATGGACACGTCCACCTGTGAGATGTGCGGCATATGCGTCCACGTATGTCCTGTGGGGGCGATAATCTCCAAGCCCTTCAAATACTGGTCCAGGAGCTGGCTCCTCGAGAAGGGTCTGACTAGGTGCAACCTCTGTCCCGTTGGCTGCGAGATACAGATAGAGTACGGCGTGGGTGACTGGAGATCTAAGAGAAAGGTATACAGAACCAAACCCACGGAAGATCTGAACATATGTGCGAAGGCCTTCTTCGGCTACGACGCCCTCAACAGGGACAGACTCCTAAAACCCAGGGTCCACGGAAGGGAGGAGAACGAGGGCAACTTAGCTGGCCTTATATCCTCGATCCTGACCTTTGAGGGTAAGCAGACCGCCTTCGTACTCTCCGGTTACCTCCCCAACGAGATAATCGAGAGCGTCGTGTCCGTAGCCAAGGCAACAGGATCCTACGTCACAGCTCCCCAGACCGCCGACTTCTTCAGGATAGCCGAGAGGCTTGGAGGCTACGAACCTATCACCTTAGAGGAAGTCAGGACCAGCGACAGGTTCCTGCTCATAGGGGACGACGTAACCTCCACCGCACCCGTCCTCACTTACTACATAAGGGGTAAGGTTTACAAGGCGGGCAGAAATGTGAGGGACTCCAAGCTGGGGTTTGAAAGGGTGGACCTTGATAACCTGAGGGACTTGGAGGGTCCCGGTATAGCCGTGGTCACAACCCACTCCTTCAGAGGGAAGGAAGCTGACAGGATCGGCGACCTTCTCAAAAACCTCAAGGAGAGAGGCTGGAAACCACTACTGCTACCCAGGGAGGGTAACACTTATGGAATTTACAGGCGTACAAGGGACCTGTACTCGGACATAGGTACCGTAATAGGTAAAGTCCTGGAGGGTGAGATCAGGACCCTCTTCGTCTTCGGAGAAGACCTCGTTGAGTACTACGGCATGGAAACCCTTAATGATCTCAGGGAGAGGTTGGAACACCTTGTGGTCTCTTCACCCTTCGCGGACGGTCTTTCGGAGATAGCGACCATAAGCATACCCATGTCACTAATGGGCGAGACCGAGGGGACCTACGAGACCCTGATGGGTGAGGTGAGAGGAAAGAGGTTCCTCCCCTGGTCCTTCGACGATATAGGTTTCTGGGAGAGGGTGGTGAACCAGGTCTCAGGTGAGGCAGGAGTCAAGGTCCTGAGGAACGGATCGGTTCCCGAAGGTAGCCTGGAGATAGACCTTTACAGAAGCAACTGGATAACCGCAAGGAGTGAGAACCTGTCGAGACTCCACGAAAAAAACTCCCAGGTTACGGAGTACAGGATCTAAATTAAACCCTATGGACCCCTCTGGAGCGAGGGCGCTTCTGGACCTCCAGGAGATAGACCAGGAGATCCTACGTATAGAGAGGCGGCTGGAGAAGATCAAGCAGGAGAGGGACCAGCTCAGGGGTGAGATCGCCAGCCTGAGGGAGAAGGTAGAAACCCTGAAGGAACGCTACGAGGGCCTCCTAAGGAGGAGCAAAGAGATCAGTGAGTTCATAGAGGAGGAGGAGAGGAGGCTGGAGGCTACCGAGAGGAAGATAAGTATGGTTAGAAAGGACGTGGAGTACAAGGCGCTGATCAGGGAGAAGTCCAAGCACGAGGACAACATACTCAAAAAGTCCTACGAACTCGACGAGGTAAGGGAAGAACTCAGAAAGGTGGAGGAAGAATTTAAAAACTTTGAGGCAAAAGCGAATAAGAAGATCAGAGAGATAGAGTACGAACTTCAGGACCTGGACCAGGAGGAAAAGGTAGCCCTGGAAAGGATAAAAAACCTAAAAGACTTGAGAGAAAAGGTCAAAAACAGAGTAGATCAGGAAATTCTAAAACTTTACGAGGACACAAAGGACAAACTTGATGCCAAGCTTCTGGTCAGAGTAGAGGATGGTATATGTTCAGGGTGTGGTATGAAGGTTCCAGATATGCTATTCTCAAATCTTATAAAGGAAAATTCAATCGACAGATGTCCCAGCTGTGGAAGATATATCTACTATAAGTTATAATAGAGATATGCAAAAACCAGAGGACCCCAAAACCTCCTACGAAGCGGAAGCGATAGAGATCCACACAGGTCTCGACCACGTAAGACTGAGACCCGAAATGTACATAGGGGATGTGGGGGAGAGAGGGATCCACCACCTCGTATGGGAGATACTGGACAACGCTGTGGATGAAGCCATGGCGGGCCACGCCCGCAACATAAAGGTGATTATCCACGACGACAACTCGGTAACGGTCGAGGACGACGGAAGAGGCATACCGGTAGACGTCCACCCTGAGGTGGGGAGACCGGCCCTTGAAGTGGTCTTTACTATGCTCGGGGCTGGAGGCAAGTTTGGGAAGAAGCTATACACCTATTCGGGAGGACTCCACGGTGTGGGTGCCTCGGTGGTGAACGCCCTCTCCGAGTGGCTCGTGGCAGAGGTTTACAGGGACGGGAAGATATACAGGCAGGAGTACAGGAGGGGTGAGCCGGTTTACGATGTTAAAGAGGTAGGTACCACCACAAAGAGGGGAACCAGGATAACCTTCAAGCCGGACCCCGATATATTCGAGACCACAAAGATAAAGTTCGACCTGGTCGAGAGGAGGGTAAGGGAGCTCGCCTACCTCAACCCTGATGTCCGGTTCTTCCTAAGGGACGAGAGGACGGGCAAGGAGATCGTTTACAAGTTCGACAGAGGTATAGAGGACCTGGTAGATTACCTCTCCCAGGCCAAGGACCCACTGTTTAAGGAGATCATTAGGATAGTTGGGTCCAGGGAGGTGGATACAAAAGAAGGTAAGGCTGAAGTTGTGGTCGATATAGCCTTTAGGTACGTAAAGGATTACAGGGAGATAGTGGACAGCTTCGTTAACAACGTAAAGACCGTCGAGGGTGGGACCCACGTCACAGGTTTCAGGAGCGGCCTCACAAAGGCGGTCATGAAGATGGTGGAAACGATGAAGATATCCAAGGAGCTGAAGACCATGTTCACGGGGGAGGACATAAGGGAGGGGCTGGTTGCGGTTATATCCTGTAAGGTCCCGGAACCCCAGTTCGAAGGTCAGACCAAGTCCAAGCTCGGGAACCAGAACGTCAAGAAGATAGTAGAGTCTGTAGTTTACGAGCATCTTGTCAGGTACTTCGAGGAGAACAGGGAGATACTAAGGCTGATAGTGGAGAAGGCTGTGGAGGCTGCCCTCGCAAGAGAAGCTGCCAAGAAGGCCAAGGAGCTTGTGAGGAGGAAGTCCCCCCTCGAGGACGGCATACTGCCCGGTAAGCTGGCGGACTGTTCGGAGAACGACCCGGAGAAGTGCGAGCTCTTTATAGTCGAGGGTGACTCGGCGGGAGGTTCCGCCAAGCAGGCGAGGGACAGGAGGTTCCAGGCTGTCCTGCCCCTCAGAGGGAAGATAATAAACGTGGAGAAAGCGAGGGTTGACAAGGTTCTCGCCAACGAGGAGGTAAAGGCTATAGTCAGCGCCTTAGGTTGCGGCATAGGCGAGGATATAGACCTATCCAAGCTGAGGTATCACAGGATAATCCTGATGACCGATGCGGACGTGGACGGATCCCACATAAGGACCCTGCTGCTCACCTTCTTCTACAGGTTCATGCAGCAGCTCGTGGAGAAGGGGTACGTTTACATAGCTATCCCCCCTCTGTACAGGGTCAAGAAGGGCAGGAAGGAGATCTACGTAAAGGACGAGAGAGAACTCGAGGAGATCATTCTGAGCCTGGCCGAGGAGGGAGGTTACATTAAAGACGCCGACGGCAAGGAGTACAGGGGCGAGGACCTTCTGAGGGTCCTGAGGAGCCTCAAGGAGTTTGAGGAGAGCTACAGATCCGTAGTCAAGAGTAAGGGGGAGGAGGTCGTTAACTTCCTCATAGAGAACCGTGTGAGGGAGGAGGACCTGAGAGACCCTGAGGTCGTCAGGGAGATAGTGGCCAAGATCTCTTCAGCCCTTCCGGACTTCAGGGTGGACACCAAGTACGATGACCTTGAGGGTGCCTACGATATAATCCTCTACGACGACAGGCTGGGATCCAGGATCATCGTGGACGCCGATTTCCTTTCCTCCCTCTCCTACAAACACGTCTTAGAAGGTGTAGGGCTGCGTATGCCAGCGGAGGTGGGCTACGAGTCTAAGAAGAAGGTTGTGAACTCTCCCCAGGAGATATACGACACCCTCATGGACCTCGTAAGGCAGGGTCTTGAGATCCAGAGGTACAAGGGCCTTGGTGAGATGAACCCGGACCAGCTCTGGGAGACCACCATGGACCCGGCGAGGAGGAGGCTTGTGAGGGTGACGCTCGAGGACGCTGTCGAGGCGGACAGGATATTCACGATCCTCATGGGGGAGCAGGTAGAACCCAGGAGGGAGTTCATAGAGACCTACGCCAAAGAGGTGAAGAACCTGGATGTTTAACAGGATCATCGTCGGCGTAGACGGTTCGAAGGCCTCCATCGAAGCCTCCAAGGTGGCCTTCAGGATAGGGACCTTTTACGACATCCCCGTCGTCGGTGTCTACGTGGTGGACTCCAGACTCCTCGAGGAGAGCTTCCTCGCTGACCTGGCAGGTGTCCTGGGTTTCACCTACTACGAGGGTATATCCTCCAGGATAAAGGAGTTCTTGGAGAAGCAGGGGGAGGCTGTACTCGATGAGTTCTCCGCCCTCGGTAGGGAGAACGGTGCTAGGATCTCCGTGGTTCAGACCACCGGTGTACCTTACAGGGAGATAACCTCCCAGGCGGACCCTGAAGACCTCATAGTTGTCGGCAAGGTGGGGAAGAGACCCGTGAAGGGTGTGCTTCTGGGTTCGAACTCGGACAAGATAACGAGGACATCCAGGTGTCCCGTCTTCCTGGTGCCCGAAAGAGGTAGCAGTTTTAAGAAGGCCCTCGTAGCTTACGACGGGAGGGCGAACTCAAAGAGGGCCCTCAGAATAGCCGCCTCCTTGAGGGATCTCTTCGGTTACGATCTCCACATCCTCGTAGTTGAGAACGATATATCTCCCGATATGGGCTACGTTGAGGAGGTGCTGGGTGAGGACTACACACTCCACAAAACGACAGGTTTTCCCGAGGAAAAGATCGTGGCCTTCTGCAAGGAGAACGGCATAGATCTTCTCTTCATAGGAGCCTACGGTAAAGGGAGGCTAAAGGAGTTCTTCCTGGGGAGCGTGACCTCCTTCGTAGTCCACAACCTGAACATACCCATGGTCCTCACCAGGTCTCCCGAGGGCTGATTATGGTCCTTATGTCCGAGCAGGTGAGCTTAGGCTGTGTTCCCTCCACGAACACCATGTCCACACCCTCACAGGTCTCGTCCGCTATGACGAAGTCCTTGGGATTTATAGGCACGACGACGGTCCCCTCCGGCAGGGGGAAGTCCTCGTTAGGATACTTGGAGGCTGCTACGGCCATAAAGTCCTTCCATATGGGCAGGGCCGCCCTCGCACCAGCCATACCGGGCCCAAGGGTCCTCTTGACGTCGAAACCGACCCACACGCCAGTAACTATGTAGGGTGAGAAGCCTATGAACCAGGCGTCCATGTACTCGTCCGTAGTTCCCGTCTTCCCCGCTATTATCCTGGGAAGGTCCCTCGCCAGTCTCCCTGTTCCCTCCAAGATCACCGCCCTCAGCATGTCCACCAGGACCCTCGTCTCCTGGGGCGGGAGGACACCCTCACACTGGGGCGTGTTCTCTTCGAGGACCTGTCCAGTCCTGTCCACTATCTTCCTTATCAGGAAGGGTTTGCACCTTACCCCAAGGTTTGCAAAGACCTGGTAAGCCGAGGTGAGCTGGAGCGGCGTGACCTCCACCGTTCCAAGTGCCAGAGAGTAGTAAGGCTTGAGGTTGTTCAGACCCACCTTGTCTCCCACGCTCAGTACCACATCGAAACCCAGCTTATCCAAAAGGTTCACCGTGGCTGTGTTTATACTCTTCGCGAGGGCCTGCCTCAAGGTCACAACCGTGTACTCCGCATCGTCGTAGTTCTTCGGCGTCCACTCCTCACCGGTGGTGGGGTCGTAGAAGGTCCTCGGCCTCGCATCTATAGAGGATATCTGGGTCTCGCCCTTGAGGAGAGCCGCCATGTATATGACAGGCTTTATGGCAGAACCGGGCTGCCTCTTCGCGTAGAGAACCCTGTTGAAGGGGCTGTAGGCGTAAGAGTACCCACCCACGATGGCCCTTATGGCCCCCGTGTGGACATCCAGGCTGACGAGTGCCCCCTGGAGGTCGGGGAAGAACTCCACCTGGACACCCTCGAATGTTCTGTGCACCTTGACCATTATGTACTCCTTCCTGTCGAGGGGAACACCTCTGACCTCAAGTTTGAACTTTTTTCCTCCCAACTCTACCTCGACGGTCTCCCCTTCAACCTTCAGTATCTTGGCAACGTAAACCTTTCCGTCCACCAACCTCTTCCCCTGCCTCTTGTAGAACTCTTCGAGATCCTTCTCCGTTTCGGGAAGCAGTGGTACGCCCACGACCCTGGCCAGTCTCTCCAGACCCCTCTTTAAAGCCCTGACCGCATGGGCCTGAAGGTCCCTGTCTATGGTGGTGTATATCTTTAGACCTCCCTGGAGGGCCAGATCACCGTACTTTTCCAGCAGATACTCCTTTATCATGTCCAGGACGTAGTCGGACATCCTGTACCTGTTCTCACTCATGACGACAACGGGCTTTGAGACCGCCACCTCGTACTCCTCCCTCGTTATGTAACCGTCCTCGAGCATCCTCCTGAGGACATAGTCCCGCCTCTTCTTGGCAAGTTCAGGGTTAACGAAGGGGTTGAACCTCGAGGGTGCCTTCGGGAGGCCGGCGATCAGTGCAGCCTCCTCTAAGGTAAGGTCCTTGACGCTCTTCCCAAAGTAAACCCTCGAAGCGGCCTCCACCCCGTAGGCCCCGTTCCCTAAGTATATCTGGTTTAGGTAGAGCTCTAAGATCTTCCTCTTATCGAAAGTCCTCTCTATCTTGAGGGCCAGTATGGCCTCCCTCACCTTCCTCCTCAGGGTCCTCTCCCTGGTAAGGAACAGGTTCTTGGCGAGCTGCTGGGTTATGGTGCTCCCTCCTTGGACTATCCTGCCAGCCTTTATGTTGGCTATCATAGCCCTTACGATCGCTCCAACGTCTATACCTGAGTGCTTGAAGAAGTTTCTGTCCTCCGCCGAGACGAAGGCCTGGATGACTTTCTCGGGGATATCGTCTATCTTCACGTAGTACCTCTTCTGGACACCTATGTCACCGTAGTACCTGTCCCTGTAGTCGTAAACCGCAGAGGACTCCGGAGGCGTCCAGGTCTCCAAGAGCTTAACGTCCGGGAGCGTGAGGTAAACGTAAGTGAGGTAGATCAGTGTCAGACTTCCCGTCC
>WFOY01000209.1 GCA_015487835.1 Aquificaceae bacterium | reverse complement strand
GCGGACCTCTCCCTCCCCGAAGCTAACGGGCACGATCGTCTGGTCCAGGTAGAAGATCTCTCCGTCCTTCTTTCTGTTTACGAAAACGGCCTCGAAGATCCTACCTGACCTTATGGTCTCCCAGAGGTTTCGGTAGAACTCGGGCGTGTGGTATCCTGACTTGAAGATCCTTGGGTTCCTGCCTATAAGCTCATCGGCGGAGTATCCCGATATCTCCTCGACAGCCCTGTTCACGTAAAGGATCGTCCCGTCCTTATCGGTTACCAGGAACCAGTCGTGGGCCCTCTCGACGGCTGTACTTATTATCTTCATGTGTTTTTCCCTGCTTATCTTCTCCATGGCGAAGGAGAGATCCCTCTGAACTTCCCTTAAAAACTCCACCTCCTCATCGGTGAACATGTTGGGTGTCTGGGAGTATATGTTTATCACTGCTACGGGCTTTCCCTCCCTCATGATGGGTATGGCACAGGAGGAGAAGTACTTTCTCCTTATCATCTCCTCCCTCCAGGGTTCCACGTCCGGGTTGGTCCTGGTGTCGGGGTTTATCACTATGCTGCCCTCCCTGAGGGACCTGGCCGTCGGTCCCCTTCCCTCCGGAACGTCCTCCCTTACGGAGATCTTCAGCTTCTCCACGTAGCCCTCGTCGTGTCCGTAAACTCCAACGGGAACTACTGTGCCCGTTTCCAAGTCAGGGACACCCACCCAGACCATCCGGAAGCCCGCCTTCTCCACGAGGAGCCTCCCCACCTCTTTAAGGAGGTCTATCTCCTCAGCGGCCGAGGCCACCAGTCTGTTCAGCTCCCTAAGGACGTGGAACATCATCTCGTACTTTCTCCTCTTGGTCATGTCCACGAACATCACGAACCCGGCGGGCTTGCCCTCCCACTGGATCGTCCTCCCGAAGGCAAACACGATCTTCACCCTATCATCTCCTGTGATCACGGGTATGTCAACGTAGGTGGTCTCGAACTTCTCACCTCTCAGACGCCTCCTTATTATGTCCTTGATCCAGTCCTTGCTCTCCTGGGCTACCAGTTCGTCTATGGACATGGTCTTCAGCTCCTCCTCCGTGTAACCCAGGATCTCCGTGGCAGCCCTGTTGGCGTAAACTATCTTCTCCCTGTAGACTATGACACCGACACCGGGAGCTGTGTCGAGGGCGTTGAAGATCTCGTAGAACTCCCTCTCCCTCGTTGCGTCCTCCCAGACACCGACCACCTCGATCTCGTTCCCCTTGGAGGAAACGGGTATGAGCACATCGTGGATGTAAACGTAACCACCGTCCTTTCTCCTGAACCTGAACACCCTGTCCAAGACAGAATGGCTCTGGGCTAAGTTGGTACATTCGGTGAAGAAACCCTCAAGGTCCTCCGGGTGGACGTTCCTTACACACCACTCGGGGTCACGCTTTATCTCCTCGGGCGACCAGCCGGTTATCCTCTCTATCCAGCGTGTTACGAACTCGATCTCCTTTACGCTTACCTTCCCCTCCCCTACCTGAACCGCCGCCCTGTATATGGCTGCGGGGACGTTCTCAAGCACGTCGTGTTTTTTCATTATGTTATTAAAATATCGTATTTCAAAGTATCTGCTTGAGATATGGTGGGGTTGCTTACCGTATTGGCCCTTGTGGTGATCTCGGCAGCACAGCCGACCACGGATCACCTTGAGAGGGGAGACTTGGCCGAGTCTGTGGAGAGGTTCTTAAGAGGTGAGGCTGGGGAACTGGACCTTCTGCTGATAAAGGGCCTTGCGGAGACCCTTCAGGTGGAAGTTCCAGAGTACATAAAGCTGTACGTGGAGGGTATCCTCAAGGAGAGCCGGAACGACCTCGAAGGTGCCTTGGATAGCTACCTCAGATCCATAGAACTGAATCCCTACTACAACCCTTCCTACTTCAGGTTCAACGACCTAATAAGGAAGGTGGCAAGGCCTGGCCCTTACAGGGAGACGATAGGGGAGATCCTGAGGAGAAGGTTCAGCGAACCACCTCCGGTGATACTGGCCAACCCCGAGGGGAGAACTGTCTTCATAGTGGAGAAGATGTCCCAGTACCTGGTCGTTTACGAAGGCAAGAGGCTGACAGGTCTCTACCCAGTGACCACAGGTGAGGACTGGGGGGACAAGTGGCGTGAGGGGGACAGACGAACACCTGAAGGGATTTACTACTTCACCAGGTTCATACCTCCCGAGAGGCTGCCGAAGATGTACGGGGGTATAGCGGTCGCTATAAACTACCCGAACCCAGTTGACAGGCTGCTGGGCAAAGGAGGAAGCGGCATATGGGTCCACGGAAGTGACGAAGCTGACAGGAACAGGATACCCTTCAGCACGAGGGGATGCGTGGTTGCGAACAACAGAGATCTAAGGTTTATAACAAAGAGGATAAGAACCGGAAACACGCTCATAGCCATATACAAGGCGGTTCCTAAGGACCTTAAGGTGGATGACGTTATTTCCTTCTTAGAGACATGGAGGAGGAGCTGGGAGGAGAAAGATCTTAAAAAGTTCCTCTCTCTCTACTCTGAGAAGTTCAGGTGGAAGGGGGGAGGTCTCAAGGAGTGGAAGCGGTATAAAAAACGGGTGATCCTGAACAAGAGGTGGATAGAGGTCAATATAGAGGACCTTACGGTACTCGCCTTCAGGAGGGGTCTTTCTGAGGAGGCGGAGTACTACGTGGCCGAGTTCACCCAGACCTACAGGTCGGACCTGTACTCGGACAGAGGCATCAAGCGTCTGTATATAATAAAGGAGAAGGGAGGTCTCAGGATACTGAGGGAGGAGTTCAAGAAGGGAGGGTGAGGTATGTTCGTTTTAGCTCTCCTTGCCTATCTGTCCCTGTCAATGGCCACCTGTCCGCCTTCCTTGGACGTCTCCCTGGATATGGAGTCGAGAACGGTAAAATCGGAGGGAAGGGAGTACAGGAGGGCGGACATACTGGTATTCATACCAGTTACCACGGACCAGGTTATCAGCCTGCCCTCACTGAGGGAGGAGTTCACCGTAGAGGAGGCGTGGAAGGACCACCACAGGGTCAGGATAAGCGTAAGGAACGTCACCTTCCAGAAGGTAGAGGGTGCGAGTCTCGTCCAGAGAGGAAGTGTGGTCGAGGACTCCATCGAGGCGAGAAGGATCATCTCCAGGACACCCCTCATCTTTGAGCCTATCCATCTATTCCCAACAGACATGAGGGACGGGTACATAGTGATCAAGCTGCCTCCCATAGGTCCTGGGGAGAGTCTGGAGGTGTCCTACCTTGTGAGAGGTCCCAAGGTGGAGAAGCCGAGGGTTGTGGGGGGAGAAGTAACGAAGACTAAGAAGGTGTACATGCTTGTGGCCAAGTACTCGGTTCTCTTCGGCTTTGGAAGAACGAGGACTGAGGACATCAACCTTAGGAACGCTAAAGAGGTCTTGGAGGGCCTGAGGAGTTCCGGTCTCAGACCTCTGGTCAAGGTGGTAGGTATAGCGGACGGGAGAACGAGTGATCCTAAGAGGAACAGGGAGGTCGCGGAGAGGAGGGCCCGCTTCGTAGCGACCGAGATCTTAGGGTCGAGGTTCGCCTGCTACATAAGGAGAGGTTTTGCGAGGGAGACTACAGGGTCCTCACCCTGATCCCCCGCCGGGCGAGGTAGTCCTTAAGGTCAGGTATGCTCACCTCCCTGAAGTGAAACAGCGAAGCTGCGAGGGCAGCGTCCGCCTTTCCCTCTTTGAAGACCTCGTAGAAGTGTTCCTTGGTACCCGCTCCCCCTGAGGCTATGACAGGTATGGAGACGGCCTCGGCCACAGCCCTGCAGAGTTCCACATCGTAACCCTCCTTCGTCCCGTCCCTGTCCATGGAGGTGAGGAGTATCTCCCCCGCCCCAAGTGACTCAACCCTCCTCGCCCACTCGACCGCATCAAGCCCGGTTGGTGTTCTGCCACCGTTTATGTAAACCTCCCAGCCTCCGTCCCTACGCTTGGCGTCTATGGCCACCACTATACACTGGGACCCGAACACCCTCGCCCCCTCCTCAACAAGTTTGGGGTTCTTCACAGCCGCCGTGTTGATGGAAACCTTGTCGGCCCCGGCTTCGAGGATCCTCCTCATGTCCTCAACGGACCTTATACCACCCCCAACGGTGAAGGGCATGAAGACGGTCTCTGCGACCCTCCTCACCACCTCTATCATTATCTCCCTCCCCTCCGCTGAGGCCGTTATGTCAAGGAAGACAAGCTCATCCGCACCCTCCTCCTCATATCTCTTGGCCACCTCCACTGGATCCCCTGCATCCTTCAGGTTCAGAAACCTCACACCCTTTACGACCCTACCCCTGTCAACGTCGAGGCAGGGGATGATCCTCTTGGCCAGCATAAGGAAAATTCTATGACCTAAGTTAATGGAAGACAATCACCCCCAGCCTATATATCATCATCAGGAGGTGGCAAATGGGTAAAAAGTTCACAGGGGATCTTATAAAGGAGAAGCTGATCTGCGACGCAGAGACCGGGAAACCTGTTAAGGAGATCCTGGTCGACGAGGAGAGGATCGTCATAGTTAAGGAGAACGGGGATAAGGTCGAGATACCCAAGAATACGGTCCGTGCAAAGCACATACTCATGAGACTGGACCACGGGATAAGCGAGATAACGGAGGCTATATACGTATAATCTTTTTCATGGAGGTGGAGGTCCAAAGGGGTAGCATACTGGAGGTTGATGCGGACGTTATCGTGAACCCCGCCAACAGCCAGGGTTACATGGGCGGGGGCGTGGCCGGTGTGATAAGGAGGTTCGGAGGGGAGGAGATAGAGAGGGAGGCGGTCTCCAAGGCACCGATCCCCGTAGGAGAGGCGGTTCTTACAACGGCTGGTAAGCTCAGGTTCAAGGGTGTTATCCACGCTCCTACCATGGAAGAACCTGCCATGAGGACCACGGAGGAGAAGGTGAGGATGGCAGTGAGGGCGGCCCTCAGGATCGCAGATGACCTTTGCTTCAGGACCGTAGCCTTCCCGGGGATGGGAACGGGTGTGGGTAGGGTCCCCAAGGACAGAGCCGCCAGGGCCATGCTGGAGGAGATAAGAAACTTCAACCCCCGATGCTTGGAGAAGGTTATCCTAATTGACCTGGACGAGGAGATGGTCAAAGAGTGGGAGAAGGCGGTCAAGGAGGTCCTTGGGACTTAAGCAGGGCCTAAGGTCACAGACGTTGGGAAAGCAAGGTGAGCACTCAAGACCAAGGCTCACCTGCCAGACGGAGACGCCTACAGGCCTCCACACAACAGGGTCCGTGGGTCCGTATATGACCACGGAGGGCACGCCCACGTAGGAGGCGAGGTGGGAGATCCCGCTGTCCAGACCAACATACATCCTGGCTAACTTCAGGGATCTGGCGATCCATAAGGGGTCCAAACTCTCCACGTATTGGCTTACCTTATCCTTCAGCCAGAGGTCAGCCTCGCCCACAAGGTAAACGACCTCAAGGCCCGCCTCCCGGAAGTACCTCTCGATGCTGAGGAAGAGTTCGAGGGGCGGGTTCTTCTTGGGTGACCCGCTCGAAGGGTGGAGGACTACTTTGCCCGACATGGGTGATCCTGGAATCGGGTCCAGAGGGAGTCTCTCCGAGAACCTCTCCCCCTCGAAACCGAGGGACCTCAGGTAGTGGTGGACCACCCACACCCTTCTATCGGGGAAGGGCTTGACGTTGCCATCAAAGGAGATCACCACCTCAAGATCGAACTCCTCATCGGGGATGTCCGTTAGCACTCTCTCCGCCCAGCCCACCGCCTCGGCTATCCTAAAATAATCCGTGTTCCCTACGGCAACAACTTTGTAACCCTTCCTGTGGAGAACCTCGATCAGGGGAAAGGTCAGGAGGGTGTCTCCGAGGCCTCCCCTCCTGTAGACAAGACACCTCATAGATCAGAAGTTTACAGACCGAGCCTTATCCTAACACCCATGTAAACCATGACCAATCCCAGGAGGAGGTTGAAGATCCCGATCACCTTGGCCCACCTCCTGTGGTACTCGGAATCAACGGCCCGCTTCCCAGCCCAGAGGTCGTGAACGAGGGATATGATCACGACAAGGAAGAACAAAACCAGCTTCTCCTTGACCGTCCTCCTCTCAAGACCCCCGTGGATAAGGTAGGCGTTCGCAAGACCCGTTATGAGCAGGAGGGTGAGCGTGAGGAGTGTGCCATAGAGACTGAACCTCCTGCCAACCTCCTGGAAGGCCTCGTTCCTGAAGGGCTTGTCCTTCACATAGGGAACCACCACCAGGGAGAGGAACATCATCCCCCCTACCCAGAAGGAGGCGAGGACCACGTGAAGCCAGATCAATATCTCCTTGGTAAACATTTGCTAACATTCTACCAGAGTGCCTCTCTGATCACAAGGGCAAGACCTATCAAGAGAACGCTCAGGGAGACAACCTTTTTGAAGGTGTGCCGGCCGATCAGGCTGGAGGCGACCAGACCGAGAAGGACGCCAAGGGGCACAACCAGAGGTGCTGGGAGTATCATAAGGGGGTCGAAGGACCTTAGCCCGTCCTCGGCTATGTAAAAGAAGGTCCTTAGAGCTATGTTCGAGGCGAAGAAGGCGTTGATCGTGACTCTGAAGGTGGCTGGGTCCCTCACAGTCTGGTTCAGGTAAACAACGGGGGGAGGGCCTCCCATGCCCACCAGGCCGGCGAAGAAGCCTCCCAGAAAGCCGAAGAAAATACCCGCAGGTAAGCTCCTGCGGAGGGAGATCTTGGAGAAAGGTCCTCCCTGGACCATAAGGTCGTAGATCCCGAGGACCACTATGAAGAGACCTATCGATAGCCTGAGAGTAGTTCTGTCTATACCGAAGAGGACCTCAGAACCGAGGAATATACCGGGAACAGACCCGGCTATCAGCGTGGCGAGTATAAACCTATCGGGCTTGGCCCTCTTTAGGGTCATAAAGAGTATCACGGAAACACCGAACAGATTCACCACAGTTGAGGAGACGACCACATCCCTTGGGTCGTGGTACAGCGAGAGGACACCGACTATGAATATGCCCGCCCCGAAGCCTGTGAAACCCTGGAAGGCCCAGGCGATCAGGTACACAAGGGAATCAACTAGGTATATCACAGACCCCTGCTCATACCGAGGATTCTCTTTATCCTGTCCTTGATGCCGCTGAACCTCCTCCTGTACTCCCTCCTCAGGTTCTCGACAGTGCCCGCTATGTAACCGCTCACTGAGGACAGTGCCTTCTTGTCCTTTATGCTGTCGCTGTACATGAACTCCTTTATTATGTCGTTTATGGTCTCCAAGGTCTTCACAGTTCTGTAGATGGACTCGTCCGAGTCCAGATCGATACCGTTCATCTTTTCCTTCAGGACCTCGCCTATACCCTCCACGGCGTAGGAGAGGCTCCTGTTTGCCACCTCAGGATCGGTAGGGAAGGAGGTGTATATCTCTAAGAGCTTGGCTCTTAGCTTGAGCCTGAACTCCATGAGGTGCGTATCAAAGGGGTTTGCCTCCTCTATACTATCCATAAACTCTCTGACCATACTTATAACAGCGTCCTCCAGACTGGGTATCCTGTCCATACCTACCCTCCTGGTAAGTGGTCTGGATAATTATAAAATTAACCTGAGATGAAGGATTTTCTTGAGTTCTTTGGCTTCAGGGATAACCCCTTTAAGATAACTCCGGACGCCCACTACTTTTTCTTATCCGAGTCCCACCAGGAGGCCCTGCTGTCCCTCAAGTATCTGGTCGATTCTGAGGAAGGGTTTGCTGTGATCATAGGCGAGCCCGGGACAGGAAAGACCCTCACCGTCAGGAAGTTCATAGATGACCTGCCCGAGGACGTTGAGTTCGCCTACATACTCTTCCCCAACCTGTCACCCGAGGAGCTGTTCGAGGCTATCCTGGAGGACTTCGGTATAAAGACAGAGGGGGAGACCAAGAACCGGATCTTCACCAAACTGAGAGACCACCTCATAGAGAAGCGTTCCAAGGGAAAGAGGGTCCTGATAATAATAGATGAAGCCCAGAACCTTCCGGTGGAAACCTTAGAAGAACTTAGGATCCTCTCAAACTTAGAGACGAATGACCAGAAGCTGATACAGATAATCTTAATAGGCCAGCCCGAACTCGAGGAGAAGTTAGAGTCCAACGCCCTCAGGCAGCTGAGACAGAGGATAACCGTCATCACAAAACTCAGGAACTTTACCGAGAAGGAGACGAGGTCCTACATAGACTACAGGATAGCTAAGGCCGGGACCGGAAACCTCAGGATACACCCCAAGGTTTACAAACTTGTTTACAAGTACTCCCTGGGAATACCGAGGCTCATAAACATACTCATGGAGAGGTCCCTCATGGCAGCCTTCGTGGACGGGACCCACGAGATAAAACCGGAACACCTCGAAAGGGCCGCAGAGAGCGTGGGGATAAGGGTCTCAAAGGACAGGGGGAGGTCAGTCCTCACATACGCAAGCCTCTTTGCGGTTCTTTTAGTGACAGGATACCTCGGTTACGTTTTCTTCATCTCCCAGCCTGAGACGAAGGCACCAGTATATGAAGCACCCGTACAGGCCACACCCCAGACCACAGATCAGATCAGGTTGGTGACCGTTGAGGTCCCCCTGCTGAACGTCAGGGACAGGCCCTCACCCGACTCTAAGGTGGTCTACGTGCTGAGGGAAGGCGACCGCCTTGAGGTACTCCAGGAAGGTCCCGACCAGTGGATAAAGGTCAGATTTCCGGAGAAGGGCATAACCGGATGGGTTAACGGCAAGTACGTGAGCTGGTGAGTGCATCTTGGAAGTTCTTGATCTTAAAAAGTGCAGGAGGTTATCTTTATACCTATGTTAGAGCGTGCGAAGGGAATAGTCAGGAAGGTAACTCTCGAGGTCATATACGAAACTGTTGAGGAAAGGTCCAAGGAGATAAGAGTGGAGATAAAAGAACTCAAAGAAAGACAGGAACAGGACTTCAGATACCTAAACCAGAGAATAGACTTGCTGGACAGAAAGATAGATGATCAGATAGGCCAGCTTAGGCAGGAGATGGGTCAGCTTAGGCAGGATATATCAAGACTGGACCAGAAGATAGATGAGCAGGTAGGTCAGCTAAGACAAGAGATGGGTCAGCTTAGACAGGAAATATCTAGACTCGACCATAAAATTGACGAACAGGTAGGCCAGCTCAGAAACGAGATGAACCAGCTGAGACAGGAGCTAAGACAGGATATAACCCAGATGAACCACAGGATGGATATGGTCATCCAGATGCTGTCGGAGATAATGAGGGGGAGGTGAAATATTCAGTCATACAATACACAATTTGAATCTATTCTAACCCTACAGTTGGAAAAACTATTTTGCCATTCTATATCCCAAAGCTGGCAAAAGTTTAAAGTACATAAGAAGGATATGCAACTATTATCACTGTATATGTAATATTCATTGCCCAATGTAAAACGTGTGCTTCCAGTTATAGGTAAACAAGAACCTGTGTTGTTTACTTTATAAAACAGAGTCACCCCTGGCAATTCATCTATATCTATACCCCCATCATTTACACAATCTTGCATCTCATTGCCTTCTGAACCTGGGGGATAGCTCACTGTTATGGAAAAGGGTTGTGAATATATTTGTCCACATGCGTCTTGAACTTGAACATTAAAGTTATAAGTTCCAGGATAATCAATAATATCTGACCCTGAAATGGTACAAGTTTGTGTCGTATTGCCAGTGCAGAAATCAACACCAAAAGGTAAAGATCCAGAAGTAAGTGCCCAAGTATAGGGAGGTGAGCCTCCAAGAGCTGTTATTGTTCCGGAATAGGGATAACAGACTTGACCATTAGAAAGTGTATCTGCAAACCCAGTAAGCGTTGGGCAACCTATTATAACTGTATAGTTGGCAGTTATGCTCTGTGGAGGAGAACAACTATCCTGAAAAGAAACTGTAAATGAACAAGTTCCTGGAGCGGTGGGAGTACCAGAAATAACTGCACTTGTTGATCCGCAGGAAATAGAGAGGCCATTACATGATGAGTTAGGATCACACTGAGTGTTTGATATAGGTGGTTGCCCTCCTGCTACAAGAATTGTTTGTGTAAAGTATATTCCTACATAAGCATTGAATGTTGAACCACTCGATGGAGTTATAGACATAGGAGTACAAGCACCACCCCCTCCACCACCTCCTCCACAGTCCGGATCCCTTAGGGTTATTGAAAACCCTTTGGTAGCCGTAGTGCAGGAGGAGGCCTGTATGCCGAAGTTGTAAACGCCCTCAGAGCACCCCGTATCTGTTGGTGGGGTTCCTGTTATCTCTCCTGTGGAGTTATTGAGACTGAGTCCGGGAGGAAGGCTACCCGAAACTACTTGGAAATTATAAGTCCCGCTTCCCCCGATCGCTTCTATGTCGGCTGTGTAGGGTGTTCCTTCGTAGGCATCTGGTAAGGTATTGGTTATTATCTCTACAGGTTTTGCGTTGACAGGTATGGTGAAGTTTTGGGATACCGACTGACCCGCATTATCAGTTACAGTAACTGTGAATTCTATTTGACCAGAACAACCAACCACTGCCCCAGGTATGCTATCATCATCTACACTTGGGGTAGCATTGGAGAAGTTTATGGTTCCACTTATGGTTCCGTCGGGAGACAAAGAAAGACCTATAGTACTGAAATCAGGATTGCTACTGTCCAAACTCCACGTGTAGGGAGGTCTACCACCCTTGGCTTGAAGTTGGTAAGAGTAAGGTTCGTCTTCAACTGCGGAAGGGAGGGTTGAGGGGCTCGTTATAGTCAGAGCTTCACACCCCTGAGCTGTCTGGATCTCATGTAGGGTAACCCACTTGACTATGTCGTCGTAGGGTTCCACCCTGTTAAGGTCTCCAGCGTAGTTGTCAACGTTCACTCCGTATTCAAAAACGTCTATCGTTGTGGGTGAGTTAACTCCCTGGGTGCCTGAGGTCTGGTTGTTATAGTTCCCGTTACCGCTGATCACTATGAAGGCTACATTATTTATCGTCTGGGTGACTGTTGAGCATCCTGAGTCTTGGCAGATCCTTACAGTAATATTGGTAGAGGTTAGACCGCAGAGCCCGTAAGGGGATGAAGCTGTGAGATCCTGATCGTAAACGTAAGCAAGGTCTTTTCCATAGGAGTCCTTGAGGGTTCTCACTGCGGAGCTAAGCTCTGCATCCGTAGGAAGCCTCCCCGAGGAAGTGGCAAACCCCACTATCCCCTCAACCGCAGCGCTCACGATCTCCCTGCTCTCGTTGAACTTGACCCGCTTTATTAGCGTTCCTATAATCCCAGCCCCTATGCCGAGAAGGATTCCGAGGACTATGAGGACTATAGCCAGCTCGACCAGGGTGAGGCCTCTCTCCTTCCTCATCCTCCGAGACCCATCGATCTCAGCTGCATTAGCCTTTCCTCCACAGACCTCTTTATCTTCGGATCAACCTCAAGATCTTTGAGAGTTCTGTATATCCTGACCGCTTCTGCGTAGTTCCTGGTGTAGTCAAGGAGGCGGGCGTAGTTGTAGGCAAAGTAGGGGTTGTAGGGGTCCTTACGGTAGGCAGCTTCATAGTTCTCCAAAGCCTTCTTGTAGTCGCCCATAGTCTCGTAGGCGTAGCCTAAGGCGAAGGATATGAAGCCTTTGGTGTTCATGGATATATACTTTTTTGCTACCTCTATCGCCTGGGCTTGACGTCCCAGATTTATAAGCTCCATAAGGTAGGTGTAGGCGAGCTTTTCGTCTTTGTGATGTTCGATTATCTCCTCGGACCTCCTGAAGTCGCCGATCCTGGTTGAGACCACTATCAGGTTGTTGGCGGTCTTCAGGGACTTCCTGATATTATAGGCCTTTTCGTAGTACTCTTTGCTCTTAGGTAGGTTCCCTTCCCTGAAGAACTTATCGGCCATGATCAGGTAGGTCACTGGATCCTCTGACACGACCACCACGGGTTCTTTTGGCCGTGGTTCTATGTCCTGCGTGATCTTTCTCACCTCCTCCTCAGGTTCCAGCTTGGCTGCCTTGGGTGGCTCAGGTTCTTCTTTGGGTGTCTCCTCCTTTGGGGCTTGGGTGGTCTCCTGCTTGACTTCAGTAGTTTTAGGTTCTGGAGGTTTGGGTTGTTCGGGCGGAGGGGTCTTAGGCTCTGGTTTGGGTGCTTCCATGGCTGCCTGCTGGACGGGTATGGAAGGGGGAGGCTGTACGCTGGTCATGATAAGGCTGGTGGCGAAGTAGGCGGCGACTCCGCTCACACCGAAGGCGAGAACCGCTACCAAAAGGACCGCCTTTCTCCTCCTGGATCTGTTGCCCTTGAGGAGGGTGGGATGAACGGGAAACTTCCTCCTCTGGAGGTGGAATCTTCTGAGAACATCCATTAGGAGGCTCATTTCAGAGGCTCCCGCGCACCACCCTCGGTCTTAAGAATATGATCAGCTCCCTCTTCTCCTTGAACTCCTTTTTGTGTTTGAAGACGTAGCCAAGGAGGGGCAGATCGCCGAGGCCAGGGACCTTCCTCTCCTCAGTCCCTTTGACATCCCCTATGAGACCTCCTATGACGACCAGGTCTCCGTCCCTGACCCTAACAACGGTTCCCGCCTCCTTTATGTTGAGGATAGGGGCCTCCGCGAGGACCTCTCCGTCTCTCTCGAGGGTCTTTGTGCCTTCGAGCCTGGTCGATACGGGAACTATGTTTAGGATCACGTTCCCCTCATCGTCTATGAAGGGTGTGACTCCAAGTAGGATCCCCTCGAGGACGTTGGTCCTCACTATGTTCTCCTGGACCTGGGTAGTTGGTGTCGTTCCAGGAACTATGGTTATGGCCTGCCTCTCGAAGAAGGGGGTTACCACACCCGTCGCTATCAGGGCCGTCTGACCGTTGGAGACCATGACCCTGGGATTGGAAAGGGTATAGACCTTTCCGTAACTGGCGAGGGCGTTTATGAGAACGTTCAGGTCGGTTGAAACCACACTTATGCTGGCGTAACCACCTGTTGGTATGGAAAGGTTCTGAGAGAGTATCACGTTGGCTCCTGTCCCGAAAACGTCCCTAAAGAAGACCTGCCAGTCTATACCGTACTGGAACTCGTCCGAGAGGGCCAGCTCCACTATCTTGGCCTCTATGACCACCTGCTTGGACACCTGGTCCTTCAGCTTTTTTAGGAAGGCCTCCACCTTCTCCACGTTCCTCCTGTAGTCGGTTACAACGAGTGTCCCTGTGAACCTGTTCAGGACGTACTTTCCTTTTTCTGAGAGGAGTTCCTTTAAGTTGGCCTCTATCTGGCCGTAGAAGTCCGTGGACCCCTGGGTGTTCCTGTAATCGACGGTGAAGTTCCCTCTGAGACCGGTACCGCCAATGCCCCCAGCTCCGAGAACTGTGGCGGTTGTGGTGCCAGCGAAACCACCGCCGAAGGCGAGTGCGCCTCCGAGGACGTCGCCTCCGAGGGAGCTCGTGTACTCGGTTACGGTGTGTATGTAGGGTAGCTTAAAGGTTTTGGTCATAATGGCCTTCACGTATAGGACGTTCCCAACTATCTCGTAGTAGAGTCCCGTCATGTCCATGATGATATCGAGGGCTTCCCTCATGGGGACTTTCGTGAAAGTGGCGGTAATCGTTATGTTCGGGTCCACCTCCGGGGAGAGTATTAGGTTGAGACCCGCACCGTCAGCTATGGCGTAGAGCACCTTGGTAAGGGGTGCATCAACTGCTGACATGGTGAAGGTCTTGTTCTCAAAGGGGTCCACCTCCATGTAGGTGGGTGCCACCAAGGGCGGTGGAGGAGGTGGGGTAGAAGGTGCCACAGTAACCCTGCTTGGAGTTACGGGGTTATGGGGATTCTGGTCCTTTAGGTCAGTCTTTACGGCCGTCTTTTCTGCACAGGAGACCAGGAAGGCCGTAAGCAGAATGGCAACTACTCCACCACGGGTAGCCATCTCTCTCCCCACTTTCCTGACAGGAGGACCCCCTCTCTGGTAATTTTAACAACCCTCTCGTACTGGGACACAGGATCTCCCTCCTTGAGCAGCATACCGTTTATGATCGCGTAGTTCCTCCTCTCACCCACGTAGGTGAAGGTGACCCTGTATGTGGGAGGTCTCTCGGGTTTTTCCAGACTCACGGGCCTCCTCGGCTCTGTAGGTATCGGCCTCTTCACGTCCACCGCACTCAGCAAAGTGACCACCTCCGGGTCGAACTCGGCCTCCTTTACCTGAAGATCGGGAAGTTCCGCGATCTGTTTACCCGGTGCTGGTGTGAGTAAGATCATCTTCGTGTGCACGTACGAGGACACGTAGTAGGCAAGTAAGGCAAGGACAGGCACAGGTAGGGCAAGAAGTAGCATATACCTGTTCAACCTCACCTGCCCGCCTCCACAAAGGGCTGGTAGATCCTGAGACTGATCTTAACCTCCGTCCTGTCGGCCCTCTGCCTTATCTCCACCCTGGATACATGAACCACAGGGGAGATGGAACCCCCTATTGCTTTCATCTTTGAGACGAGGTCACTGCGATCCTTTGGCACGAAGGAGAGGTCCACATCCATCCTCCACACATTGTTCTCGACCACCACGTCCCTCCTCACGGTCACGCTGAAAAACTTCTTCAGCCTCTCGACTTCTGAGATCACCGCCTCAAGGGCCCTCTCCCTTTCGAGGACAGGGACCTCGTACTTTCTTACCAACTCCTTCAGCCTGTCAAGATCCTCTGCCTTCCTCAGGATATCACCCCTCAGCCTGATCAGATCGCTACTTCTCCTGCTGAGGTCCTCCCTGAGATCCCCGAACCTGATGAACTCGAACAGGGCTAAGAAGGTCATGAACAGACCCAAAAGGTAGAGGCCGTACCTCAACCTCATACCTTCCTCTCCACCCTTATGACCATCCTTATCCTGTTCCTCTCCAGGTCCTTGGTCTCCTGGTCTATCCTGTATGTGAGACCTCTTGTGCGTTTCAGACTGTCCAGCGTCTTCAAGACCTTCTCCCTGAACATGGTAAGATCTGCAAGCGAACCGAAGGTCCTGTCGACCTCAAGGACCAGGGCTATTGAGTCCTTCCCGGATACGAAGGTGTAGCTTCTGGCCTTTATGTTACTCAGCAGGGGGCCTACGTCCTTCAGTATGTTCAGGGGGTTAAGAGATCTCGACCTGTAGATCAGGTCCGCATAAGTTCTGTAGTAGTCGAGTCTTCCCTCCCTTATTATTTTCTCAGCCCGGAAGGCCTTGGCCCTTGTGACCAGAAGATCCCGCTGGTTCTCGTAGTCCCTGAGATCCCTTAAGAACTCATAGACCCTCACACCGAGGAGGACAGATAAGAGGATCAGCAGCGAGTATATGAGGTAAAGGGACCTGGTAACTACCTTGAAGAACCACCTCTTCTCCCTGACCTCCCTCGGTGAGAAGTCGTACTCGCTGGATAGAAAGAGGTTTCCGAGGGGGATCAGGAGATCGTGGAACTGGTCGTTGGTGACGTTCCTAAGGCTGGTCGGCACGACCGGGGTGGCTATCCCGGCCTGGACCGTGCCCAGGAGGTTCTCAAGGACACTGTCCTTGTCTTTTGTAAGACCGCTCACGAGGACAAGGTCTACAGGTATGTTCTGGCGCTGTGCCACGAATATGTAGGTCATGCTGACGTGTTCGATCAGCAGGCTCTCCGCATCGCCAACGTCCACAGGCACGCTTCTGGCGTAGAGGACCTCGTCCCCTCTGCTGACGGTCATGATCAACCTGGACCCATCCATGTAAACGTGGAAGACGGTAAGGTCCCCTCCAACGACCTTAGACACACCAGCCAAAGATATTAGGGAGGGTGTGAATAGTTCTACCCTCAGCCTTGTCCTTTCGTCTATCAGGTCCGTACTCTCGTAGGTTGAACTGGGTATCCCGAAGACCCTGTAAACCCTCCTGTCCCTGTGGGTCTCAAGGAGTCTGTAGACGAGCAGGTAGTCCTCCGAAAGCCCGAGGGCCTCCGATATCCTCTTCTTTATGAGAACCTCAAGGGTCTCAGGGTCCTTAACCGGTGGAACCTCCACCCTCTCCATAAGGAGGTCCTGGAGATGGTAGGAGACCAGGATATCTCTTCCCTTGAGTTGGTCTTTGTCTGGTATCTCATCGAGGGCCTTCTCCAGTATGAAGACTCTGCCGGCCTTTTTTAAAAATACGGACCTCCCTCCTCCCTCGGTTATCTCTACGCTGACTATACCCCCCATAACCTTATATATTGGCACAACCTGTGGATCTGTTAAACGACTGGTTCAAACGTCCTTGAAAAGTCCACTAAACTGCCGATATAATACCCTAAAGCTTGAGGAGGTAGGTCATGAGAAGGGAGAGAGGTTTCACACTGATAGAACTCGCCATAGTCCTCGTGATAATCGGGATAATCATAGGCATGGTCCTGAAAGGTCAGGACCTCATCCAGAACGCCAGGATGAAGAAGCTGGTGAACGACACGAGAAAGTGGGAAGTTGGACTGTGGACGTGTTTTGATAGAGCTGGGAAGTTCCCGGGTGATACAGATAACGATGGGATAATAGAGACTAACCCTCTGGATACAGGTTGTTCAGACATAGCATGTAATTGTTTTAAAAACCTAGCTCAAGGTCCTGATAGTTTTATAATAAGGCTTGGTTCGTACTCATTCCATGTTTTTGTGGGTAACGATGGTAACCAGAGGAACCTAATAGCTCTGTGTACAGACGCTACATGTCCGGCTTTTGGTACCGATGAAACCCTTTTAGACTTTGCGAGGAACTTTGATAG
>WFOY01000208.1 GCA_015487835.1 Aquificaceae bacterium | reverse complement strand
TTCACCAACAGGGGGGAGCCGATAGTCCTCTACGACAGGTTCAACGCCTCGAGGGCGATCATGGACATAGCCAAGAGGACCATGGGTGAGGACGTTCCCCTGGAGAGGTACGGTGAAAGGGAGGGATTTCTCAGCAAGTTCTTCGGAGGTTGAGGTTTGCTGAACCTGGGGTCCCTGTTCAGGAGAAAGAGCAAGGACATAGCCAAGCAGAGGCTTATGCTGGTCCTGAGTTACGAGAGACAGGGGCTTCCACCCAGCATGGTGGAGAAGCTGAAGGAGGACCTGATCGACCTGTTCTCGAAGTATCCCCAGTTCGACGCGAGCGGTATAGACGTCCTCCTCAGGAGAAACGAGGACAACAGGGAGGAGCTCTGGATAAGCATCCCCTTTAAGGAGAGTTAACCTGCCTCGACCAGCCTGAGTCTCTCCTCAAGGTCCTTGGATCTCAACGCATCTATTATCTCATCCAGCTTGCCCTCCAGGACGTCGCTCAGCTTGTACAGGGTGAGGTTTATCCTGTGGTCCGTGACCCTGTTCTGGGGAAAGTTGTAGGTCCTTATCTTCTCGCTCCTCTCCCCGGTTCCCACCTGCTCCTTCCTCTCCTTGGCTATCTCCTCCCTCCTCTTCCTCTCGTAGTGGTCCTTGAGCTTGGCGTAGAGGATCTTCAGGGCCTTCTGCTTGTTCTGGAACTGGGACCTTTCGTCCTGGCAGGTCACGGTTATACCCGTGGGGATGTGGGTTATCCTGACCGCAGTCTCCGTCGTGTTCACGTACTGACCTCCTGCTCCTGAAGCCCTGAAGGTCTCTATCCTGAGGTCCTGAGGGTTTATCTCTATGTCCTCCTCACCGGCCTCGGGAAGAACAGCCACAGTAGCGGTAGACGTGTGGATCCTGCCCCCCGACTCGGTCACGGGTATCCTCTGGACCCTGTGGACGCCGCTCTCGTACTTCAGCCTCGAGTAAGCGCCCTCACCCTCTATAAGAGCTATCACCTCCTTGTAGCCACCGAGCCCTGTCCTGTTAGCGTTCAGTATGGAGAACCTCCACCCCTTATCCTCAGCGTACTTCTGGTACATCCTGAGCAGATCGGCAGCGAAGAGGGCAGCCTCCTCTCCGCCCGTTCCAGCCCTTATCTCGAGGATCACGTTCTTGGAGTCGTTCGGATCCTTAGGTATTAGCAGGATCTTCAGCTTGCCTTCGAGGTCTTTCCTTCTCTTCTTGAGCCTCTCCATTTCCTCCTGGGCCAGGTCCCTTATGTCCTTGTCCGGGCTCCTGAGAAGGTCCTTGGTCTCCTCTATCTCCTTCTGAACCTTCTTGTACTCCAGGTAGGTCTCGTATACCTCGCTGAGTTCCTTGTGCTCCTTGCTGAGATCCCGGTACCTTTCTAGATCCTGGATGACCTCAGGTTTGGATAGATCCTCCTCCAGCTTCCTGTACCTCTCGATCAGCCTCTCCAGTTTCTGGATCAGCCTACGGTCGAGCATTAACCTTCCTTCTTCGATCCTGGAGAGGTGAGTTCTAAAAAGGCCGGCTTTATCCTGAGCTTACCTGCGTAGAAGGGATGGCACTGGTTGCACACCTCCACGTGGACCGTGCCTCCCTTGGTGGAAAGCAAGGTGAAGGTGTTGCCGCAACCGCAGACAAAGGTCGTGGGCTTGAGTTCCGGGTGTATCCCCTTTTTCATGTCTTACCTCCAAAATTGAGTATTATACTACGCGTTCATAGCCTTTAGGAACTCCCTGTTGGTCTTGAAGCGCTTTAGCTTGTCGAGAAGGAACTCCATGGCCTCGACCGGATCCATTGTAGCGAGGAACTTCCTCAGGACCCACATCCTCTGAAGCTCCCAGTCCTCCACGAGGAGCTCCTCTCTCCTTGTTCCCGACTTCTCTATGTTTATAGCGGGGAAGACCCTCCTCTCCATGAGCCTCCTGTCGAGGTGGATCTCCATGTTACCCGTTCCCTTGAACTCCTCGTAGATCACGTCGTCCATCCTCGAACCCGTCTCTATGAGAGCGGTGGCTATTATCGTCAGTGATCCTCCCTCTTCGATGTTTCTGGCTGCTCCGAAGAACTTCTTGGGCCTCTGTAGGGCGGTCGCCTCTATACCTCCCGAGAGGACCCTTCCTGTAGGAGGTGTCACCGCGTTGGAGGCCCTCGCGAACCTGGTCATGGAGTCGAGCAGTATGACCACGTCCCTGCCGAGCTCGACCATCCTCTTGGCCTTCTCGATAACGAGCTCGGCCACCTGCATGTGCCTCTCGGGAGGTTCGTCGAAGGTGGAGGCTATGACCTCAGCCCCTTCCCCCACTATCCTCCTCATCTCGGTGACCTCTTCGGGTCTCTCGTCTATGAGGAGTATGATCAGGTGGACCTCTGGATGGTTCTCTATCAAAGCCCTCGATATCTTCTGGAGGAGGACGGTCTTACCGGCCTTAGGGGGTGCGACTATCATACCCCTCTGGCCTTTTCCTATCGGGGCTATCAGGCTGACCACCCTCGTGGATAGCTCGTTCGGGTCGAACTCCAGGTTGAACCTCTCGGTGGGATGGAAGGGCGTGAGCTTGTCGAAGGAGGGTCTGTTTCTTAGCTTGTCAGGGTCCGCGGGGAGGCCGTTCACCGCCTCCATCTTTATCAGGGCCTTGTACTTTTCACCCTCCTTTGGGAGCCTGGCAAATCCCACTATGGTGTCCCCGGTCCTGAGGCCGAACTTCTTTATCTGGGAGGGAGCAACGTAAACGTCGTCCCAGCTCGGCATGTAGTTGTTCTGGGCGCTCCTCATGAAGCCGTAGCCTTCCGGGAGTATCTCGAGGACGCCCTTCACGAACACAAGCCCTCCGTCCTTCGCCTGCGCCCCCAAGATCCTCTCGATCAGCTCTTCCTTCTTGAGACCCGTTGTCCTGGTGAGTCCCAGCTCCTTGCCGATCCTCTGGAGCTCCTGTAGGGTCATCTTCTTGAGCTCCTCCAAGGTGTAGATCTTCTTCTCCTGTAGATCCTGCATGACCTCCTCCTCTTACTTTCCTATACAAAATCTGGAGAATATGCTTCCCAGAATATCCTCCGTTGTTATCTCGCCTACGATCTCACCGAGGTAATCCGCAGCCTCCCTTATGTCTAACATAGCTATCTCTGGGCTTACGTCTTCCTCTTTGTATCTTTCCAGAAATCTCTCAAGCACTTCCTTAGCTCTTCTGAGGAGCCCCTCATGTCTTACAGACACGTAAATGTTTAAACCTTCCTCTACCAGAACTCCCGCTTTCTTAAGGATCTCTTCTTCAAGGTCTTGGATACCCTGGTCTTTTAAGGCACTCACTTTTATTATAGAATGGCCATCAAAAATTTCAAGGGGTATAACGGTCCCAAGGTCTATCTTGTTGATGACAACTATGAGGTTCCTGTCCTTCACCTGGTCGTATATCCTCATGTCCTCCTCGGTCAGGGGTCTGGACCCGTCCACCACGAAGAGGATCACGTCCGCCTCCTCTATCTTCTGGAGGGTCCTCCTGACGCCTATGATCTCAACCGGGTCCTTGGTCTCCCTTATGCCTGCGGTGTCCACCAGGCTGATGGGGATGCCCCTCAGGTTCACCGTCTCCTCTATGTAATCTCTCGTGGTTCCTTCTATGTCCGTGACTATAGCCCTGTCCTCCCTCAGGAGTGCGTTAAAGAGTGAAGACTTCCCCACGTTTGGCCTCCCCACTATGGCGAGCTTCACCCCCTCCCTTATGAACTTTCCCGTCTTTGCGGTCTTGAGAAGCCTGTCTATATCCGAGATGACCCTGCTGACCATGTTTATCACCTGGTCCTTGGTTAGGGAGGGTATGTCCTCCTCTGAGAACTCTATGTCCGCCTCTATGTAAGCGCAGAGCTCAAGGAGGCTGTCTCTAAGAGGCTTTATGTGTCTGCTGAGATCACCCCTCAGCTGTCTTAGGGCTACCCTCCTGGCAAGATCAGTCTTAGCCGATATAAGTTCCGCCACCGCCTCAGCCTGGGTCAGGTCCATCTTCCCGTTCAGGAAGGCCCTCTTGGTGAACTCCCCAGGTTCCGCCAGCCTGCACCCTGCCGATATGAAAAGATCGACTGCCCTCTTCAGGATCAGGGGGTTCCCGTGGAGGGATATCTCCACCATGTCCTCTCCTGTGTAGCTCCTCGGGGCCTTGTAGTAAACGATCACTCCTTCATCGATCGGTTCACCCTTCTCATCGACAAGGGTCCCGTAGTGGGCGTGTCTTGGTTTTATCTCGGAACGGGTCTTGAAGAACTTTTTAGCTATTTCCAGAACACCTCTCCCGCTAAGCCTGACGAGGCCGATAGCGCTCTCACCAAAGGGGGTTGCCACGGCAACTATAGGGTCTCTCATGAGGGTTTTTATATAATTTAGTTTCTACTCCTCAAATATGTGGTGTTTCTTGATCAGCAGGCCCACCTTAGTCCCTACCTCGGGACCGCCGGCACCGTGGATCTTGACCAGGGCTTTCTCCTCGCCGCACCTCAGGTGGACCACGGCCTCGTCCCCAAGTCTCTCGACCCAGACCACTTCAAGAGTGTTTCCCTCAGTAACCTCCGCCTCCTCGGGCCTAAAGCCGATGTAAACGTACTCCTCGGTTGTGTCCACCTCTATCCTGTTTCCGAAGAGTTCCACCGAACCCTTGACTACTCTCCTCCTGTAAAGGTTCATGGGGGGTGTGCCTACGAAGGTGGCGACGAAGGTGTTGGCAGGTCTCCTGTATACCTCCATGGGATCACCTACCTGGACCACCTTACCTTCGTTCATAACCGCCATCCTGTCCGCTATCGACATGGCCTCGGTCTGGTCGTGGGTAACGTAGATGGCTGTTATCCCGAGGTCCCTCTGGATCTTCCTTATCTCGGCCTTCATCCTGATCCTAAGCTGGGCGTCGAGGTTGGATAGGGGTTCGTCAAGCAGTATCAGGTCAGGGTTTCTGACTATGGCCCTTGCTATGGCCACCCTCTGCCTCTCACCCCCCGACAGCTCGGAGGGTTTGGCTTTAAGGAGATGTTCTATCTGGAGTGTCTCCGCAACCTCCCGGACCTTTTTGTTTATCTCTTCCTTTTTCAGGCCGGCCACTTTTAAAGGAAAGGCTATGTTATCGAAGGCGGTCATGTGGGGGTAGAGGGCGTAGTTCTGAAACACCATGGCTACGTTTCTCTCCTTAGGAGGTAGGGACCTGTCCGGACTTGCGACCAACTTGCCGCCTATGTGTATCTCTCCCAAGGTAGGCGTATCGAGGCCCGCTATCAAGTTCAGGAGGGTGCTCTTGCCGCAGCCGCTGGGGCCTAAAACCACAAAGAGTTCTCCCTCCTCCACAACCAGATTAACACCCCTGAGGGCCTCCACCCTGCCCCTGAGGGCGGACCTGTAAACCTTCCAAAGGTCCCTCACCTCCACCCTCATCCCTTGACCGCACCTCCCGTAAGACCTCTTACTATGTGTCTCTGGATCAAAAGAACCATAAGTATAACAGGGGCTACCGATATGAAGGAGGCTGCTGTTATGTACCCCCAGGGCACCTGGCCGTGGATCCCCTCAAAGAGGGCTATCCCCACTGGGACAGTCCTCACACTGTGGTCGAAGGTGAACATGAGGGCGAACAGGAACTCGTTGAAGGAAAACAGAAAGAGGAGTATGTAGGTAGCCACCAGGCCTGGGACCGATGGGGGCAGGAGGACCTGGAGCAGGATCCTCAACCTGCCCGCCCCATCCACTAGGGCCGCCATGTCTATCTCCTTAGGTATGCTGGAGAAGTAGGCGTACATGACCCATATCCCGAGGGGGAGGGACCAGGCTGTGTAGGTGAGGACAAGGGCTGCGTGGGTGTTTATAATCCCGAGGGCTGAGAAGACCTTGTAGAGAAACCCGGCGACGCTCACCTGTGGGAACAGGGTTACGCCTAGTACGGTCAGGAGCACCGGGAAGGATCCCCTAACACCGAATCTCGTAAGGGAGTAGGAGGAAAGGACAGAGAGTGCTAGTGAAATAAGGGCGGAGATGGAGGATATTAGGATGCTGTTCCTCAGGTAGTCCAAAAAGTGGAGGTCCTCCATCACCAGTATATCGACGTAGTTTCTCAGGGTAAGGTCCAGCTTCCCCCTCAGGATCAGGTCGGGTGTCCCCGTAAGCGACACGACCAGGGCCCAGAGAAGGGGTGTCAGGGAAAAAAGAAGGACGAAGACAACACCTCCGAACCTCATAGGCGCGACCTCACGTGTCTCCCGATCAGAAGGGCAGCCGTCAGTGAGATCAGGAACAGGACCGTAGATACAGCTGACCCGTAGCCGAAGTCCCCCATAACGTAGAGTCTGTATGCGTACATAGAAAGGGGTGTGGTAGATCCTCCAGGTCCACCCTCGGTGAGGACGAACACGATATCGAACACCCTGAGGGCATCGACCGTCCTGAAGACCAGGGCCACCAAGATAAAGGGCTTCAGGAGGGGCAGGGTTATGAAGAGAAAGGTCCTAAAGGTCCCAGCACCATCGACCTTTGCTTGGTCGTAGATCTCCTTAGGTATCGACTGGAGTCCGGCGAGGACTATGAGAGCCACGAAGGGGGTCGTTCTCCAGGCGTCCGCAACCACAAGGACGAGGAAGGCACCCAGATCTGTTCCCAGCCAGTTGATCCTGGTGCCGAAGAGGAGTTCGGTGACGAAGTTAAGGAGTCCATAAGAGTAATTGAACATAGTCTCCCAAACCCTGGCGCTCACCACGGTAGGGATGGCCCAGGGGATCAGGGCAACACCCCTGATCAGACCCCTCATGGGCACCTTCTGGTTTATCGCAAGGGCTAAGAACACACCCAGCACCAACTCGACCAGGACGGAGACCAGTGTGAACTTTAAGGTGAAGCAGAGGCTCTCGAGGATGAGGGGATCCTCAATCAGGAAGAGGTAGTTTCTGGGAAAGGTGAACTCTCTGTCCAGGAAGGTGACCTCCCTGAACAGGCTCGTGTAGATAGTTCCCAGGACTGGGAGTAGCACAAGGAAGAGGAGGAAAAGGAACGAGGGAACGTTGTAAAGGAGAAAACCCTTCGGGTCTCTCATCTGTAGAGATCCTCTATCTTCCCTATCTCGATCTTGGCCTTCCTCAGGGCTTCCTGAGGATCCATGCTTCCGGCTAAGGCTGAGTTCAGGTACCTCCTCAGCACCTCCGAGATCCTCGTGTAGTAAGGCACCCTCGGTCTCGGGACGGCCACCTCGCAGGACCTCCTTACCACCTCCAGGTGGGGACTCCTGGTGGTCAAGTCCTTGTAAACGTCCTTCCTGCCCGGGTTCCAGCCAAGGTCTAAAGCCAGTTTTATCTGAACTTCCCTTGAGGTCACGAACTTAACAAATTTAAGGGCCTGTTCCTTTCTATCGGAAAACCTGGATATGCCTACGTGCCAGCCTCCCAAGCAGGAGGCGTGTCTTCCTCCCCTGAACTTGGGTATCAGGGTAACGCCTACCCTACCCTTCACCGGAGAGTCCTCCGAGTTGTGAAGTGCCCAGGCATAGGGCCAGTTCCTCTCAAAGAGGGCACCCCCGTTCTGGAACAGGATCCTAACCTCCTCCTCCTTCATCTCGGTGTAGGTGTTGGGTGGAGAGAGGCGGTAGGTGTGTATAAGATCTCTCATGAAGGTCAGAGCCCTGACGTTCTGGGGTGAGTCCAGGTCCTTAAGGTCCCCTCCCGCAGAGACGGCGAACTCAAGGAAGGTGCATATAAGACCCTCGTACTGGGCTCCCTGCCAGAGGAACTCGTAAGGGTCCTTTCCTCCCTCCTTTACCCTGAGGGAGCACTTCACCAAGTCCCCCCAGGTCTTAGGGACAGGGCAGCCGTACTTTTCAAGCAGGTCCTTCCTGTAGTAAAGGACACCGCAGTCCACATACAGAGGGAGGGTGTAAACCTTCCCGGCTTTTGTGCCTACGGTCACCGCACTCCTGAAGAAGGGGGAGGGGTCAACACCTCTGATCTCTTCAAGCCACCCGGACTCAACAAACTGACTTACCCAAGCCACGTCCATCAGAAACACGTCAGGATCACTCTTCCTTGCCACGAGGGCGACTACCAGGGTCTGCCTTCTGAGGTCCGTGTCGGTGGGCTGCCTTATAACCTTTACCTTTATACCCTCTCTTCTTTCAAAGTCCTCTACCAGCTTTCTCCAGTACTCGACCTCGTCCGGGGACCCACCGACGGCCACGGTGAGGTC
>WFOY01000207.1 GCA_015487835.1 Aquificaceae bacterium | reverse complement strand
GCGGTAGAGCCTACCGCCTGCCCCACCCTCACAAAGGGTGAGTACAGGTACGACTTCGGTGATACAGTGGGCCTAACCCCCCTGATCAAGATGTACACCCTGGGGCACGACTTCGTCCCTCCCCCGATCCATGCAGGAGGGTTGAGATACCACGGGGACGCACCCATTGTGTGCAAGCTCTACGACCTCGGATACATATCCGCCGTCGCTTACAGTCAGAGGGACGTGTTCGAGGCTGCGGTTACCTTCGCAAGGACCGAGGGTATAGTCCCCGCTCCCGAGTCCGCCCACGCCGTGAGGAAAGCCATAGACCTTGCCCTCGAGTGTAAGGAGACCGGAGAGGAGAAGGTCATCCTCTTCAACCTATCAGGTCATGGATACTTCGACCTATCCGCCTACGATAAATACCTTAAGGGTGAACTGGAGGACACATGATAGGGAAGGTCTTTCAGATATTCCGTGAGAAGGGGGGCCTTCTGAAGGCCCTCGACCTCTGGGACTGGTTCGAGTCCCTGGACGCCCGCCAGCAGAAGAAGGTCAAGAAGTACTACTCGATAAAGGTCATTAAGAACCTGAACTTCCCTTACAAGGCCAAGCACTTCGATTCGGGAGACGTGGAGAAGCCACTCTACACCAAGAGGACTTTCCTCGCCACCATAGCCCAGACCGCCCTCCTCGAGGGGGACTACGAGACAGCCGAGTGGCTTTACTTAGAGGCCCTAAAGCAGGAGGGGACTCCCTACGAGGCCCACCTGATCTACAACGACCTCCTCTTACTCTCCCAGAGGATCAAGGATTTCGACAGGATGAAGAGGTACTGTGAGGAGGACATAAAGATATACCCCCACTACAAGGAGGAACTAAAGAGAAGATGGGCTGGGAAGCTTCCCCAGATAAACACCTTCGAGGTTTACGTCTACCTGCTCGAGAGGGAGGGGAAAGTGGAGGAGGCCCTGAAACTTATTGAGTTTATAAAGAAGGAAGGCATAACATACCCTTACTACGAGGAGGTTAAGGAGAGGCTTCTTGGAAAGATCGGCCATGAAGGAAAGGTCCAAGGTGATAAGGAAGGTGATAAGACTCCAGAAGGAGGAGGGGATAATACCTGAGGGGTCCTCCCTCCTCATAGCCTTCTCCGGGGGTGTGGACTCCGTAGTTCTCGTGGACGTTATACTGGAGCTCAAAGATTTCTTCAGGCTGAAGAGGATAGCTCTGGCCCACTTCAACCATATGATCAGGGACGAGGCGTTCAGGGACGAGTGGTTCTGCAAGAGGTTCGCCAAAGAGAGGGGGCTTGAGATATTCACGGGCAGGGAGGACGTCAGGTCACGTGCGAGGGAGGAAAAGAGGAACTTGGAGGAGACGGCAAGGGATCTCAGGTACGCCTTCCTGAGGCGCACTAAGGAAGAACAGAACTTCGACCTGATAGCCACGGCCCACCACCTCTCCGACCTCGTGGAGACCACCCTGATCTGGATGGTGAGAGGTGCAGGTATCGAGGGGTTACTTGGGTTCGACCCCAAGGAGGGGGACGTGGTCAGGCCCCTATACAGGGTCAGCAAGGAGGAGATAACCGAGTACGCTAAGGCCAAGGGCCTGAGGTGGGTTGAGGACAAGACCAACTACGATCTTAGGTTCTTCAGAAACAGGATAAGGCACAGGGTCGTGCCTGTCCTGAAAGAGGTAAACAGGAACCTGGAGGAGACCTTCTTCAGGATGAGGAGGATACTCAAAGACGAGGACGAGATCCTGAGGTCCATGGCGGAGAGGGTTCTCGTTGAGGCGAGGGTAGAGGGTGGCTGTCTCACCGCGGAGGTGGTCCGGAAGGCACCCGTCGCCATCCAGAGAAGGGTCATAAGGGAGTGGTCTGGCGTGAGAAACCTGTCGAAGATTGATCAGATAAGGTGTCTGCTCTTCAGAGGTGGTGAAGTGATCCTCGGGAACGGGCTGAAGGCTGTCAGGAAGGGACCCCTCCTCTGCTTGAAAAAGTTTTCCTGAAAACCTATCTTCTATTTCTACGGGGGTTAGAAGGTGCACATGTTCAAGAGCTTCTTCGTCTGGATACTCATAATCGGGGCGACCATAGTCGCCTTCAACATATTCGAGCAGAGACACGATATGGCCACCAAGGTTCCCCTGAACAGCTTCGTCCAGCTCCTCGAGGAGGGTAAGATAGACCGGGCCGAGGTCAAGGGTAGGACGATAATAGCCACGACCAAGGAGGGTCAGAGGATAGAGACGGCCATACCTCCTGGGTCCACCATAGTGGACGATATGGTCAAGAAGGGTGTGAGGGTAGAGGTGGACGCGGG